>QGUX01000046.1 GCA_003242275.1 Pseudomonadota bacterium
CGCGCGCGCATGGAATCCCCGCCGGCGCGCGCTGGTGGCGGCGCTGGACGGCACCGATGACCTGGACGCCTCGCTGCTGCTGCTGCCGGAACTGGGCCTGGTCGACGGACATGACCCGCGCTTCGTCGACACCGTCGAGGCCATCGGCCGTGAGCTGCGCGAGGGAGAGCTGGTGTTCCGCTACCGGCACGAGGACGACTTCGGCCGGCCGGAGGTGGCGTTCACGGTGTGCGCGTTCTGGTACGTGAATGCGCTGGCGTCGATCGGGCGCGTCGAGGAGGCGCGGGAGCAGTTCGAGCAGCTGCTGAAGCACCGGAACCACCTGGGGATGCTGTCGGAGGACATCGATCCGAAGACCGGGCAGCACTGGGGGAACTATCCACAGACGTACAGCATGGTGGGGATCATCAGTTGCGCGCTCAGGTTGAGCCGCTCGTGGGAATCGGCGCCCTGATCCAGACGATCCCGCACTTCACGCCGGCCGTGTTCCGGGCCCTGGGCGCAGCGAGGTAGCTGTCCAGCACAGCGTGGAGTTGCGCGCGGTGACGGGTATTCGTGCCGGCAACCGGGGTTCATTCCCCTGTGGGTCGTTTCCCGCGGCTGCCGTCGATGGCATGATTCGCTTGGACCGGTTGCTCAGGGAAGAACATGCCGGATGTATTCCTCTCCTACTGCCACGATGACCAATCCGCCGCCCGGCGCTTTGCGGGGGCGCTGGAGGATGAGGGCTTCGAAGTCTGGTGGGACGACGTCCTGAACCCGGGCGAGGCCTTCGACCAGGTCACGGAGGCAGCGCTGCGGGCGGCCAGGGCCGTGGTCGTCCTATGGACCCACAGGTCCGTGGCCTCGCGCTGGGTGCGCTCGGAGGCTACGCAGGCCGCCCGCTACGGCACGCTGGTGCCGGTCGCGCTGGAACCCTGCGACCGGCCGATCCAGTTCGAGCTGACCCACACGGCCGACCTGGCCGGCTGGAATGGCGATCGCAGCGACGCCCGCTGGCGCTCCTTTGTCGAACGGCTGCGCAAGTTCGTTGCCCGGCCGGATGCGGGTGCCACCGGCACTGCAGAGGTTCCCGCGGCACCGGCCCCGCCTTCGCCGCCGGCGTCCACGTCGCGCCCGTCGCGAAGCTGCCTCTTCGCGCGCTGGCAGCCTCCGTCACGGTCATCGCCATCATTGCCATTGCCTTTGCGCTGCTTCGTGATCGCGCCGCGGGTGGAAGCATCGCACAACTCGCGGAACTGGTGCGCCGCGACGACTATGGAACAGCCTTCCGCATGGCGCTGCAGATGCGCGAACGGTCGGGCATGGACAAGGGCGATCGCTTCCGGGAGCTATGGAACCAGATCGTGCTGCCCATGATCCCGCTGGTCAGCGAGGATGGGGCGACGGTCTGGTTCAAGCCCTACAACGATGCCGGCGACTGGATCAAGGCGGGCGTGACGCCGATCACCACGCCGGTCGATGCGCCCTCCGGCGTGTTGAGGGTGAAGGTCGAAAAGCCGGGTTTCCGCACCGGCTACTTCGCGATCTCCAATCCGGGCCTGTCGGTGAAGACGGACATGAACCTGCTCGCGAATGCATCGCCCACCATGAGGGAGGCTCTGGAGACGCAGGTGCCGTTACCCCTCGTGAAGGAAGGCACGCTGGAGGAAGGAATGGTGATCGTGCCGGCTTCAGAGGTGCCCGTGCACGTGAACCAGTGGACCACTTCCGTGGCCGGCACTGCGAGACAGTTCGTCCCCGCCTTTGCCGTCTCGCGCACCGAGGTGACGAACGCGGAATACCAGCGGTTCGTCGACGCCGGCGGATACGACAATCCGGCCTACTGGCAGGACCTGACGTTCCTGGATGGCGGCCGGGAACTGACGTGGGATGAGGCCAAGCTGCACTTCGTCGATTCCACCGGCAAACCGGGGCCCCGCCAGTGGAAGTTCAGCAGGTATCCGGAAGGCGATGACGACCTGCCGGTTGGCGGCATCAGCTGGTACGAGGCAAGGGCATATGCGCGCTTCAGCGGCAAGGAATTGCCAACCGTGCACCACTGGGCGCGTTACGCGTTTTCGTTCCGGGAAGCCCTCTTCCCCACGGCGCCGACCGTCGCGCTGGCCAGCCGGTTCTCCGCTTCCGGTCCAGCACCAGCGGGCGACGACGTGGGACCGGGACCCTGGGGCACGGTCCATACCGCCGGCAACGTGCGCGAGTGGGTGTACAACGCCACGGGCACCGACCGGCTGGCACTGGGTGGCGCCTGGAACGACTACGCGTCGCTTTACGCTTACGCCTTGAACGTGCCACCCATGGACCGTTCACCAGAGAACGGCCTGCGGCTGATGCAGCTGCTGCCGGGCACGCCGGTCAACGAGGCGTTGTACGAGCCGATCCAGTTGTTGCGCTGGGATGAACTCCCGGGACGCAAGCCGGTCAACAACGAACAGTTCGAGATGATGCGGCTGCAATTCACCACGTCCCGCGGGCAACCCCTGAAGACGACGGTTGAGCAGGTGCAGGAAACATCCCGGTGGACCGCCGAGAGGGTGGTCCTGGACTTCGCGGACGGGCAGCAGGTCCTCTACATCGTCCTGCCAAAGGGAGCGCAGGAGCGCCTGCAAGCAGTCGTCTATGCGCCGCCGGGTGACTGCTGCATTGGCTGGCGCCCCAACGACGAGGCGATTGACTTTGCGCGGCGCGCGCCGGCGGACATCGTGGTCATGAGCGGCCGGGCGCTGGTCATTCCAATTTGGGAGAACAGCTTCGAGCGGGTGGAGCGCGACCCGCCTGTACGTTCTGTCGCGGAGACCCAGGACCGGGACCGCCGCATGGCCCTCTCCTGGTACCAGGATCTCGACGCCACCCTCGATTACCTGGAGACCCGCTCCGACATCGACCCCAGGCGCGTTGCGCTGCTGGCGATGAGTTACGGTGCGACAACAATCGCCCCCATCGTCCTGGCCATCGAGGGACGCATCAAGGCAGCAGTGTTCATCTCGGGAGGACTGCGCCCGGAGCCCCCGACCCACCCGATGCGCGATCCATTGAACTACCTGCCGCGCATCACGATCCCGGTGCTGATGATCAATGGCCGGTATGACCAAGTGTTCGGATATGACAGCTCGCGCAAGCACATGTACGACCTGCTGGGCACGCCGGCGACGGACAAGAAGCAGGTGCCCTATGAAGTGGGCCACTTTGCCTACCCGCCCAACTCACTGGCCAAGGATGTAGGCGGCTGGCTGGACACGCACCTGGGCCCAAGCCGCTGATCAAGGTCCAGTTGCCGCGCATCGCTGTGCGGAGAAGGGCGTCGCGAGGATGCCTATCTCGACAGCGTCCTCGAGACCGTCAATGGGTCGGATGTGCTCATCGCCGTCTGGGATGGCGAGGCGGCGCGAGCTGCCTCCAACGAGAGCACCCATGGGCAGGACGCCCCTGGAAGGAGCAGGAAGGCGCTCCACCTCCGCCAAGCTGCCAAATGTCAGCTTGACACCCTCTCCTTTGGGCAAAATGCCCGCCTGTCCCCGATTTGGCTCAGCAGCCCCGGACGTCTGCCGCTTTTTCGCAGGCTGGAGTCATGGGGCGGCCCATCGGGTCATCTCCCGCTGCTGCAATGGCATCAGCCCCAGGGACCCAATTTTCGCGTAACTTGTTGTCTTTTGTACCAAACGTATAAGAACCAGGATTTCCGAAGGTCGTGACCGATTCCTTCCAGAACCACACGCCGATGATGCAGCAGTACCTGCGCATCAAGGCGGAATACCCCGACGTCCTGCTCTTCTACCGCATGGGCGACTTCTACGAAATGTTCTACGAGGATGCCCGCCGGGCGGCCTCGCTGATCGACATCGCCCTGACCACGCGCGGGCAGTCGGCCGGGGAGCCCATCCCGATGGCCGGCGTGCCGGTGGCCAGCGTGGAGAACTACCTCGCCCGGCTGGTGCGCAAGGGCGAATCCGTGGCCATCTGCGAGCAGATCGGCGACCCCGGCAAGTCCAAGGGCCCGGTGGAGCGGCGCGTGGTGCGGGTGGTGACGCCGGGCACGCTGGTGGAGGACGCCCTGCTCGACCGCCAGCGCGAGAGCCTGCTGGCGGCACTGGTGTTCGATGGCGAGCGGCATGGCCTGGCGTGGCTGGATCTGGCCAGCGGCCGCTTCTGTGCGAGCGAGCTGGGTGATGCCTCCGAGGTGGCGGCGGAACTGGAACGCCTGCGCCCGGCCGAGCTGCTGCTGCCCGAGGACCAGCGGCGCGACCACCTGCCCAACACCCGCCTGCGCCCGCCGTGGCACTTCGAGCTGGATTCGGCCCGCCGCATGCTGACCGAGCAGTTCGGCACCCGCGACCTGGCGGGCTTCGGCGCGGAGGAGCTGACCGCGGGCCTGCGCGCCGCCGGCGCGCTGCTGCAGTACGCGCGCGACACCCAGAAGGCCGCCCTGCCCCACATCCGCGCGATCTCGGTGCAGTCCCGCGACGAGGGCCTGCAGCTCGACGCGGCCACGCGCCGCAACCTGGAGCTGGACCGGAGCCTGGGCGGCAACGACGACGCCACGCTGTTCGCGCTGCTGAACCGCACCGCCACCGCCATGGGCGCGCGCGAGTTGCGCCGCTGGCTGAACCGCCCGCTGCGCGACCGCGGCGTGCTGCGCCAGCGCTATGCCGCCGTGCAGGCGCTGGGCGAATCCCGCCGCTTCGAGGCGCTGGCCGAGGCCATGCGCCCCATCGGCGACCTGGAGCGCGTGCTGGCCCGCGTGGCGCTGCGCTCGGCCCGCCCGCGCGACCTGGTGCAGCTGCGCACCTCGCTGGCGCAGCTGCCGGCCGTGCACGCGGCGCTCGATGGCGCCGACATCCCGCTGGTGCGCTCGCTGGCCCAGCGCATCGGCGAGCATCCCAGGGAGCTGCACCTGCTGCAGTCGGCCATCGCCGAGGAGCCTTCCGCATTGCTGCGCGACGGCGACGTGATCGCCGCCGGCTACGACGCCACGCTGGACCAGTTGCGCCGCATCGCCACCAACACCGACGAGTTCCTGCTCGAGCTGGAGAAGAAGGAGCGCGAGCGCTCCGGCATCCCGCAGCTCAAGCTCGGCTACAACCGCGTGCAGGGCTTCTTCATCGAGATCCCGCGTGCGCATGCGGAGAAGGTGCCGGCGGACTACCTGCGCCGCCAGACGGTGAAGTCGGCCGAACGCTTCATCACGCCCGAACTGAAGAAGTTCGAGGACGAGGTGCTGGGCGCACGCGACAAGGCGCTGGCGCGCGAGAAGGAGCTCTACGACGGCGTGCTCGACCAGCTGATCGCGGCCCTGCCCGCGCTGCAGGACTGCGCCGCGGCCCTGGCCAGCCTGGACGCGCTGAACAACCTGGCCGAGCGCGCCGACACGCTGCACTGGGTGGAGCCGGAGCTGACCGACGCCGCGGTGTTCAAGGTCGAGGCCGGCCGCCACCCGGTGGTGGAGCAGTACAGCGGCACGCAGTTCGTGGCCAACGACCTCTGCTTCGACGACTCGCGCCGCATGCTGATCGTCACCGGCCCGAACATGGGCGGCAAGTCCACCTACATGCGCCAGGCCGCGCTGATCGCGGTGCTGGCGCACATGGGCAGCTTCGTGCCGGCGCGCTCGGCGGTGATCGGCCCCATCGACCGCGTGTTCACGCGCATCGGCGCGGCGGACGACCTGGCCGGCGGCCGCTCCACCTTCATGGTGGAGATGACCGAGACCGCCAACATCCTGCACAACGCCACCGCGCAGAGCCTGGTGCTGATGGACGAGATCGGCCGCGGCACCAGCACCTTCGACGGCCTGTCGCTGGCCTGGGCGGTGGCGCGGCACCTCGCCACCAAGGTGGGCGCATTCACGCTGTTCGCCACCCACTACTTCGAGCTGACCAGCCTGGCCAACGAGCTGCCCGGCGTGGTCAACCTGCACCTCGACGCCACCGAGCACGGCGAGGAGCTGGTGTTCCTGCACGCGGTGAAGGAAGGCCCGGCCAACCGCAGCTATGGCCTGGCGGTGGCGCGGCTGGCGGGCGTGCCGCAGCCGGTGATCGCGGCGGCGCGCAAGTACCTGGCCGCGCTGGAGGCACAGCGGGACGCGCAGGCGGAAGCGGCGCCCTCGCCACAGCAGTCGCTGCCCTTCCATGAGGATGCGGCACCCGGAGCCGGCGCCGGCGCGGCCGTGGCGGAGGCGGAGACCGATCCCCTGCGGGAGCGGCTGGCCGTGCTGGATCCGGATGCGCTCTCGCCGCGCGAGGCGCATGCCCTGCTCTACGAGCTGCGCGAGCTGGCCCGCGGCGGCAACTGATCCGCAAGATGCGCGAGCTGCGCCGGGAATGACCTGCCCGGCGCGGCGGCGTGCTAGTCCTTCGACGCCCTCACGTCGAGCGCGTCGCGCAGGCCGTCGCCGATGAAGTTCAGCGCGAACAGCGTCACCGACAGCGCGATGCCGGGGAAGATCAGCAGCCAGGGATACTCTTCCATCGCGTCCGCGCCCTCTGCGATCAGCGAGCCCCACGAGGACTGCGGCGGCTGCACGCCCAGCCCGAGGAAGGAGATGAAGGCCTCCAGCAGCATCACCGCCGGTATCGTCAGCGTGGTGTAGACGATCAGCGGCCCGACGGCATTGGGAATCAGGTGCCGCATGATGATGGCCCGCCGCGGCAGGCCGATGGAAATGGCCGCCTCGACGAACTCCTGGTGGCGCAGCGCCTGCACCTGGCCGCGGATGATGCGCGCCATGGTCAGCCACTCCACCGCGCCGATGGCCAGGAACAGGAGCAGCATGCTGCGCCCGAACACCACCGTCAGCAGCACCACGAAGATCATGAACGGCAGCGCGTAGATGATGTCGACGATGCGCATCATCACCGCGTCCACGCGTCCGCCGAAGTAGCCGGCGATGGAACCCCAGGTCACGCCGATCAGCAGCGCCACCGCGGTGGCGATCAGGCCCACCATCAGCGACACCCGCCCGCCGTACAGCACGCGCACCAGCAGGTCACGCCCGAAGGTGTCGGTGCCGAACCAGTGCGCGGCGGATGGCGCGGAGGCGCCCAGCACCAGGTCCTGCTCCTCGTAGCCATAGGGACTGATCCACGGCCCCGCGATGCAGGCCAGCGCGATCAGCCCGAACACGATGCCGCTGGCCACCGCGAGGCGGTTGCGGCGCAGGCGCGCCCAGGCGTCCTGCCAAAGCGAGGTGCCCTGCTCGAAGCGGACGGCTTCTTCCACGGCGCTCATCGGCGGGCCTGCAGGGCGGTGCGCATGCGCGGGTTGAGCCAGGCCGCCAGGATGTCCGACAGCAGGTTGAAGACGATGATCAGCAGCGCCAGGAACGTGGTCATGCCGAGGATCATGGTGTAGTCGCGGTTGAAGGCGGCCTGCACGAAGAAGCGGCCGAGCCCGGGGATCTGGAACACGGTCTCGACCACGAAGGAACCGGACAGCAGCGCCGCGAACGCCGGCCCCAGGAAGGCCACCACCGGCACCACGCCGCCGCGCAGCGCGTGCTTGAACACCACCACCCGCTCCGGCAGTCCCTTGGCCCGCGCGGTGCGGATGTAGTCCTGCGAGAGCACTTCGAGCATGCCGCCACGGGTCAGGCGCGCGATGTAGGCGGCATAGGCCGCGCCCAGCGTGACGCTGGGCAGGATCTTGTCGCCGGGCAGGTCGCCCCAGCCGGACACGGGCAGCCACTCCAGCCACACGCCGAACACCAGCACCAGGATGGGACCGAGCAGCAGCGTGGGCAGGCCGATGCCGATCATGGCCAGCGACATGGGCAGGTAGTCCCGCCAGGTGTTGGGCCACAGCGACGCCACGATGCCGGCGGACATGCCCAGCACGATGGCCACCAGCAGCGCATACAGGCCGAGCTCGGCGGTGGCCGGCAGGCCGGCCGCGATCAGTTCGTTCACGCTGCGGCCCGGGTACTTGAACGACGGCCCGAGGTCACCCTGCAGCAGGTCCCTGAGATAGCTGGCGTATTGCGCCAGCAGCGGCTGGTCGAGCCGGTACTGCGCTTCCAGCGCGCGCTTGACCTCGGGCACCACCTCCTTCTCCTGGTCGAACGGCCCGCCCGGCGCGAAGCGGATCAGGAAGAAGGTGACCGTGACCACCACCAGCAGCACCGGGATGGCCTGCAGCAGGCGTGAGAGGATAAAGCGCCACATCAGGCGTCGGCCTCCAGGTACATGTCCTTGAAGGAGAAGTAGTCCATGATGTTGGACGGCGCACCCTTCACCACCGGCTCGACCAGGTGCTTGTTGTCGTAGGTGTAGATCGGGATGATGGGCATCTCGTTGATCAGGATCGTCTCGGCCTCGAAGAAGCCCGCGAAGCGCTCCTCCTGGCTCTTCATGTTGGGGATGCGGCGCAGGATCAGCTCGTCATAGGCCGGATTGGACCAGCCGGTCTTGTTGTTGCCGCTGTCCCTGGTCCACATGTCGAGGAAGGAGTTCGGGTCCACGTAGTCGCCGATCCAGCCGTAGCGGCAGATGGTGTAGGCGCCGGAATCGCGGGTATCGAGGTAGACCTTCCACTCCTGGTTCAGCATCGACACGCTGATGTTCAGGTACTTCTTCCACATCTGCTGGATCGCCACCGCGATCTTGCGGTGCGTGTCGTGCGTGTTGTAGAGGATCTCCAGCGGCGGCATGCCGCGGCCGTCGGGATAGCCCGCCTCGGCCAGCAGGTGCCGCGCCTCGTCGGGATCGAAGTCGAACAGCTTCGGCGGCTGGTAGCCCAGCGTGCCGGGCGGCGTGATCGCATACGCAGGCGTGTTCACGCCATGCAGCACCGTGTCGATCAGGCTCTGGCGGTCGATGGCCATGGCCAGCGCGCGGCGCACGCGCGCATCGTCGAGGCCGGGCCTGGTGGTGTTGAGCGTGTAGAAGTACGAGCCCAGGTAGGGCTCCACCCGCAGCGCCTTCGAGCCACGGGCGCGGTACTGCGGGATCTTGTCCACCGGGATGTCGTTGGTGATGTGCAGCTGCCCCGAACGGAACATGCGCTCCTCGGTGGCGATGTTCTCGGTGGGATAGAACATGACGGCGTTCAGCCGCACCCGGTCTGCATCCCAGTACAGCGGGTTCTTCTCCACCCGCACGTGCTTGTTGAGCTTCCACTCCACCAGCGTGAACGGCCCGTTGCCGACGAAGTTGCCGGGACGGGTCCAGTGCGAGAAGCGGTCGGTGACCTCGCCGAACCTGCCGATCACGTGCCGCGGCACCGGGTAGTAGCTGTGGTGGTCGAGCAACTGCAGGAAGTACGGCGTGGGCGCATTCAGCTGCAGCTCCAGCGTGTGCTCGTCGATGACCTTCACCCCGACCTGGTCGAAGTCGGTGATCTCGGACTTCAGGTACGCCTCGGCGTTCAGCAACGGGAACAGCATGTAGGCGTACTCGTTGCCCATGGCCGGCTGCAGCGCGCGCCACAGGCTCCAGCGGAAGTCCTCGGCGGTCAGCGGCCTGCCGTCGGACCAGCGGGCATCGCGCCTGAGGTGGAAGCGGTACAGCAGGCCGTCCTCGCTGACTTCCCAGCGCTCGGCCACGCCGGGCACGGGCTCGAGCGTGGCCGGATCCTTGCCCACCAGGCCCTCCAGCAATGCGTACTGCAGGCGCGACTCGGGCACGCCGGTGGACACATGCGGGTCGATGCTCTGCGGTTCGGTGCCATTGCCGAAGTGCAGCACGCCGCTGGCATTGCCTGACTGCACGCGCCGCTCGCCGCTGCCGCATGCCGCCAGCGTGGTGCCCGCCATCGCGGCCAGCAGCACTTCCCTGCGGTTCCACGCACTCATGCCTGCGCCACCTCCTCCGTCTCGGCCAGGCCGCGCGTGGTGCCATGGGTGAGCAGCATGCGGCCGTAGTCGGTGCGGGGATTCGCCCAGAGTTCCTCGGTCGGCGCCGTCTCGAGCAGCCTGCCCTGCCGCATCACCATCACCCGGTCGCAGAGGTAACGCACCACGGCGAGGTCGTGCGAGACGAACAGCATGCTCAGGTTGTGCTTCTCGACCAGCTCCAGCAGCAGCTCCAGGATCTGCTTCTGGATGGTCACGTCGAGCGAGGACACCGGCTCGTCGGCGATCACCAGTTCGGGCCTGGTGGCGATGGCGCGGCCGATGGCGATGCGCTGGCGCTGGCCGCCGGAGAACTCGTGCGGGTACTTGCGCACGTGCGCGCGCGCCAGGCCCACGTCGTCCATCACCCTGAACACCGCCGCGTCGAGGTTGCGCCGGTCGGCCAGTCCGTGCAGCAGCAGCGGTTCGGCCAGGGTGTCGTAGATGGTCATGCGCGGGTTCAGCGACGCATAGGGATCCTGGAAGATCATCTGCATGCGCCGGCGCAGCGGCCGCATGGACTCGGTGGACCGGCCGATGATCTCCTCGCCGTCGAAGCGCACCGAGCCTTCGGCCGGCACCAGTCCCAGGATGCTGCGTCCCAGCGTGGACTTGCCGGAGCCGCTCTCGCCCACCAGCCCCAGCACTTCGCCGCGCCTGAGCTCGAAGCTCACGTGGTCCACGGCCACGAAGCGGCCGTCCGGCGCGGACTTGCTGCGGAAGGTGGTGGTCAGGTCACGCACCTCGAGCAGCGTGCGCGGTTCGCTGCGCGCGGGCACGGACTTGGCGCCCGAGGGAATGGCTGCCAGCAGCTTCTTCGTGTACCCGGCCTGGGGGGCGGCGAAGATGCGCCGGGCCGGCCCCTGCTCCACGGCCTGCCCCTGCTGCATCACCATCACCTCATCGGCCAGTCCGGCCACCACCGCGAGGTCGTGGCTGATGAAGATCACGCCGAGGTTGCGCCGTTTCCTGAGCTCGTTGATCAGCACCAGGATCTGGTGCTGCACGGTGACGTCGAGCGCGGTGGTGGGTTCGTCCGCGACCAGCAGGCTCGGCTCGGCGATCAGCGCCATCGCGATCATCACGCGCTGGCGCATGCCGCCGGAGAACTGGTGCGGCCAGGCGTCGATGGTGGATTCCGGATCGCGGATGCCCACCTCGGCCAGCAGCTCGATGGCGCGCGCGCGGGCCTCGCGGCGGCTCTTGCGCCGGTGGTAGACCAGCGGTTCGATGAGCTGCTCCCCGACGGTGAGGTAGGGATTCAGGCAGGTCATCGGGTCCTGGAACACGAAGGCGATGTCGTTGCCGCGCACCTGGCGCAGCTCCTCGCCGTGCATGCGCAGCAGGTCGCGGCCGTTGAACAGCGCGGTGCCGCCCTCGATGCGGCCCGGCGGCATGGGCACCAGCCCGAGCAGCGAATAGCAGGTCACCGACTTGCCGGAACCGGATTCCCCGACGATGCCCAGCGTCTGGCCGCGCTCGACATCGAAGCTGACATTGCGCACCGCCTGCACCACACCATTGCGGGTATGGAACGAGACTGACAGGTCGCGGACTTCCAGCAGCGCCAAGGTCTCTCCCTGAATGCCAGCGCCCCGGTGGGGCTTTTGGCGGATTGTACGATCGCGGATCGCCAGGGTGACAGCCATTCCTGCGACCCCGCGCACAGGAACGGCGAGGCCGCCCGAATGAGCCGGACGGTGCCATGGCGGGCATGCGAAAAATCCCGGCGCCGGAGCGGCCGTGGGCCCGGACCGTCGTGGGAGCGGGAAGCTTCAGGCAGTGACGGCTTCGTCGCGGCGGAAACGCCCGTGATCGAGGAAGTGATCCACCTGCCCGGCCACTTCCGCCGACAGGCACATGGCCACGTGGTTCACCGGCAGCACGCAGCGGTCGGTGGCGCCGTCCAGGTGCGTCTCTTCAACGCTGACGGTGCCGTCGTGCGGTTTCGGCAACCGGGCCACCAGCATGCCCAGCCCCTTGCCGCCTGAGCCGGCGATGATCCCGAGCTGTGCGCGGAACGGCCAGGCCGGCGGCAGCCCGCGCACCAGGTCGCGCTCGCCCACCTGGCCCAGCAGCCTCATCGTGAATCCATGCCGCGCCAGCGCGCGCGCGGCGGCGCTGCCGCGCGCCGGCGTGCCGATGAACACCACGCGGCAGGAATCGCCGCTGAAGGCCTCCGGCGGCAGGAGCCCGGTCTCGAACGCGCGGTAGACGACGATGCCGCCCAGGCTGTGTCCCACCAGGTGCACCGGCTGCGCCGTGCGGCGCGCCAGCTCGGCCACCATGCGGGCGCAGCGGACGGCCACGCTGCTCATCGATTCGGCCAGCGACGAATACGGGAACACGCGCAACCGCCAGCCGCGCGCCGCCATCCGCCGGCGCAGCGCGAAGGCTTCCGCGCCGGTCATCCACAGGCCGTGGACGTAGAGGATGGTCCCCTTAGCCGGGGGGCTGCGGCGTGCGGACACGGATCGACAGCTCGCGAAGCTGCGCCTCGCCCACCGTGGTCGGCGCATCGGTCAGCAGGCAGGCCGCGGTCTGCGTCTTCGGGAAGGCGATCACGTCGCGGATGCTCTCGGAGCCGGACATCAGCATGGTGAGCCGGTCGATGCCGAAGGCGATGCCGCCATGCGGGGGCGCACCGTACTTGAGCGCGTCGAGCAGGAAGCCGAACTTGCGCCGCGCCTCCTCCTCGCCGATGCCCAGGAGGCCGAACACCACCGACTGCATCTCGGCGCGGTGGATGCGCACGGAGCCGCCGCCGATCTCCGAGCCGTTGAGCACCATGTCGTAGGCCCTGGCCACGGCATTTGCGGGATCGGCGGCGAGCTTGGCCGGATCGTCCTCGCGCGGCGCGGTGAAGGGATGGTGCATGGCCACCCAGCGCTTCGCGTCCGCGTCGTACTCGAACATGGGGAAGTCCACCACCCACAGCGGACGCCAGCCCGGATGCATGAGCTTCAGGTCATGCCCCAGCTTGAGGCGGAGCGCGCCCAGCGCGTCGCAGACGACCTTGGCCTTGTCGGCGCCGAAGAAGACCAGGTCGCCGTCCTCGGCGCCGGTGCGCTCGAGGATGCCGGCGATGGCCTCGTCGGTGAGGAACTTCAGGATGGGCGACTGCAGGCCCTCGCGGCCCTTCGCCTTGCCGTTGACCTTGATGTACGCCAGGCCCTTGGCGCCATAGCGCGCCACGAAGGCCGTATAGGCGTCGATCTCGCTGCGCGACAGGCTCCCGCCGCCTGGCGCGCGCAGCGCCGCGACACGGCCGGCCGGGTCGGCGGCGGGACCGGCGAACACCTTGAAGTCGCAGCCGGCGACGAGGTCGGCCACGTCCACCAGCTCCAGCGGCACGCGCAGGTCGGGCTTGTCCGAGCCGAAGCGGCGCATGGCCTCGGCATAGGTCATGCGCGGGAAGGGATTCGGCAGCGGCACCTCGACCACCTTCGCGAACACCTCGCGGATCAGCCCCTCCATCAGGCCCATGATCTGTTCCTGGTCGAGGAAGGAGGTCTCCACGTCGAGCTGGGTGAACTCGGGCTGGCGGTCGGCGCGCAGGTCCTCGTCGCGGAAGCACTTGACGATCTGGTAGTAGCGGTCGAAGCCCGAGATCATCAGCAGCTGCTTGAAGATCTGCGGCGACTGCGGCAGCGCGAAGAAGTGGCCGGGATGGGTGCGGCTGGGCACCAGGTAGTCGCGCGCGCCCTCGGGCGTGGCCTTGGTCAGCATCGGCGTCTCGATGTCGACGAAGCCATGCGCATCCATGTAGTGGCGGATGGCCATGGTGAGCTGGTGGCGCAGCCGCAGCCGGCGCTGCATCTCCTCGCGGCGCAGGTCGAGGTAGCGGTAGCGCAGGCGAACCTCCTCGCCCACCTGCTCGTCGAGCTGGAAGGGCAGCGGCTCGGAGCGGTTCAGCAGCACCAGCTTCTTCGCCAGCAGCTCCACCTGGCCCGAGGCCAGGTTGGGGTTGGCCGTGCCGGCCGGGCGGGCGCGCACCTTGCCCGCCACCTGGATCACGAACTCGTTGCGCAGCCGCTCGGCCTCGGCGAAGAGCTGCGGTTCGTCCGGGTCGAACACCACCTGCAGCAGGCCCTCGCGGTCGCGCAGGTCGACGAAGATGACCCCGCCGTGGTCGCGGCGGCGGTGCACCCAGCCCGCGACGGTGACTTCCTGACCCTCCAGGGACTCGTTGACCTGGCCGCAATAATGGCTACGCATCGGATTCGTAATGGAAAAGGGGCTGTCTGGCGGGAAAAATCAGGCTGCGCAGTATACTGGTCCTTTGCCCCAGCGGGGGGCCCATACACGGGGGAGCCTTGACATGAATGCCCAACTGCAGCCCGGCCACGACGGCAACTTCCGCCTGCTGATCGGCGGCAAGCTGGTACCCGGAGCGTCCAGCTTCGACGTCATCAACCCCGCCACCGAGGAGGTCTACGCCCGCTGCCCGCGCGCCGACCTCGACCAGCTGAACCAGGCGGTGGCCGCGGCCAAGGCCGCCTTCCCGGCGTGGAAGGCCGTGCCGCTGGCCGAGCGCGCGAAACTGCTCAACAAGCTGGCCGACGCCATCGAGGCGCGCGCGGCCGAACTGGCCCCCATCCTGACCCAGGAACAGGGCAAGCCGCTGGGCGGCGCGCACTTCGAACTGGCCATTGCCGCCGGCAACATCCGCGGCTTCGCCCAGATGGACCTGCCGGAGGTGGTGCTGCAGGACGATGCCACCACCCGCATCATCCGCCAGCGCCTGCCGCTGGGCGTGGTGGCGGCCATCACACCGTGGAACTTCCCGGTGATCATGATGGTGACCAAGCTGGCCCCGGCACTGCTGGCCGGCAACACCATCGTGGTCAAGCCCGCGCCCACCACCCCGCTGACCTCGCTGAAGGTCGGCGAGCTGTGCGCGGAGATCTTCCCGCCGGGCGTGGTCAACGTGATCACCGACGTCAACGACCTGGGCAATGCGCTCACCAGCCACCCGGACGTGGCCAAGATCGCCTTCACCGGCTCCACCGCCACCGGCCGCAAGGTGATGGCCAGCGCCGCCCCCACGCTCAAGCGCCTGACGCTGGAGCTGGGGGGCAATGACGCGGCCATCGTGCTCGACGACGTGGACCCGAAGGACGTGGCGCCCAAGCTGTTCTTCGCCGCGATGATCAACTCCGGCCAGGTGTGCCTGGCCGCCAAGCGCATCTTCATCCACGAGAAGGTGTACGACGCGGTGGTGGCCGAGCTGGTGCAGATCGCCGAGGGCGCCGCGAACCTGGTGGGCAACGGCCTCGAGGAAGGCGTGCAGTTCGGCCCGGTGCAGAACCGCATGCAGTTCGAGAAGGTTCGCGGCCTGATCGAGGACGCGCGCAGGCAGGGCAAGGTGCTGGCCGGCGGCAAGGAGCACCAGGGCAAGGGCTTCTTCATCTATCCCACCGTCATTGCCGGCCTGCCCGACTCCGCGCGGCTGGTGTGCGAGGAGCAGTTCGGCCCGGTGATGCCGGTGCTGAAGTACTCCAGCATCGACGAGGCCATCGAGCGCGCCAACAACTCCGAGTACGGCCTCGGCGCCACGGTATGGGCGAAGGACACCAACCGCGCCCTCGAGGTGGCCAACCGCCTCGAGACCGGCACGGTGTGGATCAACAAGCACCTCGACCTGCCGCCCAGCGTGCCCTATGGCGGCGTGAAGCAGTCCGGCTTCGGCGTGGAGCTGGGCCAGCAGGGGCTGGAGGAATTCACGCAGATCCGCGTAATCAACATGGCCAAGTCGTAACACTGGCCGGCGCCCGGCCCACTTGCGGGGCCGGGCCGGTGGCGGATGTCCTCCACAGGGACATCCGCCCTCCTTCCCGTGACTTCCCTCGCCGCAGCAGCGGGCCGCGAGCAGCCAGGCTCCCGGCTGGCCCAGGTCTCCTGGGTCGTCCATGAATGGGCGTGCCAGCCGTTCTATTCGCTGGTGGTCATCTTCCTGTTCGCCCCCTACTTCACCGGGCACGTCACCGCCGACCCGGTAACCGGCCAGGCGCTGTGGGGTTATGCAAATGCAATCGGCGGCCTGGCGGTGGCGCTGCTCGGTCCGCTGCTGGGCGCGGTGGCCGATGCCGCCGGTCCGCGCAAGCCGTGGATCGTGGGCTGCGCGCTCGTCGCCGCCGCAGGATGCGCCCTGCTGTGGTGGGCAGCGCCCGGCGCACCTGCTGTGCCCCGCTTC
>QGUX01000047.1 GCA_003242275.1 Pseudomonadota bacterium
CCAACTATTCTTTTTCGTGGACGCCTTAAGTTTTTTATAAGACCCAGCCCGAGGAGGGGAGTTTAGCGCGATCCGCCGCCACGCCAGCGCACGCAACGGAGGCCTTCGGCCGCGAGGCGGGCGGCGAGGGCCGGGCCGGCATTGACATAGACGGCCTCCTCGCAGCGCCGCATGTGGACCAGGTCGGCGCCGCTGTTGCCGTAGGCGATCACCGGCAGCCCCGGGTGCGCCGCGCGCAGGGCCTCCAGCACGCGCACCTTTTCCGCATCGCGACGGTTCGGCCCGGCGAGGCGGCCGTCGAGGCGCTCGCCCTGCCAGCGGATGGCCGTGCAGTGCACTTCATGGGCGCCCAGCTCCCGCGCCAGCAGCGGCACGTACAGGTCGGGGCTGGCCGAGAGCACCACCACGTGGTCGCCGGCCGCCAAATGGGCCTTGAGGACGGCCACGCCCTCGGCGTGCATGGCACGCCGCATGGTGCGCGCAGCGAAACACCTCGCCCAGGCCTCGATGACCGTGCGGGGCAGCCCCGCGAACAGCAGGTGCAGCACGGCCCCCTTGAGGCCGCCGCGGTCGAGGCGGCGGAAAAGGTAGCCGAGCAGGGGAACGAGCAACAGCGGAACCCGGGGCCAGCGCCCAGGGCGCCGCCACAGCAGCCCGAGCACGAAGGGTCCGAAGGTGTCCCGCCGGGTCAGCGTGCCGTCCAGGTCGAACAGCGCCAGCCGCCGCGGCGCCGGGCCCGTCCGCACGGCGGGCCGGCGCTCAGGCCGCCTTGCCGGCGCCGGCGAGCTGCCGCAGCACGTAGTGCAGGATGCCGCCGTGGCGGTAGTACTCGCGCTCCTTCGGTGTGTCGATGCGCACGCGCGCCTCGAAGGTCACCTGCCTGCCGCCGTCATCCGGCGTGGCCACCACGGTGACCGTGCGCCGCGAGGGATCGCCGGCGCCGGTGATGGTGTAGCGCTCGCGGCCGGTCAGGCCCAGGGTCTGTGCGTTCTGGCCCGGCTGGAACTGCAGCGGCAGCACGCCCATGCCGATCAGGTTGGAGCGGTGGATGCGCTCGAAGCTCTCGGCGATCACCGCCTTCACGCCCAGCAGCATGGTGCCCTTGGCCGCCCAGTCGCGCGAGGAGCCCGAGCCGTATTCCTTGCCGGCCAGGATGATCAGCGGCGTGCCTTCATCCTTGTACTTCATCGCCGCGTCGTAGATGGCCATCTGCTCGCCCGACGGGATGTGCACGGTCACGCCGCCCTCGGTCTCCGGCACCAGCAGGTTGCGCAGGCGGATGTTGGCGAAGGTGCCGCGCATCATCACCTCGTGGTTGCCGCGGCGCGAGCCGTAGGAGTTGAAGTCCTCCGGCTTCACGCCCTGCGACACCAGGTAGCGCGCCGCCGGCGAGTTCTTCGCGATGTTGCCGGCCGGCGAGATGTGGTCGGTGGTGATCGAGTCGCCGAACAGGCCGAGCACGCGCGCGCCGACGATGTCGCCGCGCGGCTCGGGCGTCATCGTCATGCCGTCGAAGTAGGGCGGGTTGCGCACGTAGGTGGACTTCTCGTCCCACTGGTACACGCTGCCCGAGGGCACCCTGATCGAGCGCCAGCGCTCGTCGCCGTCGAACACGCCCGCGTAGCTGTTCTGGAACATGGTCGAGGTGATGTGCCTGCGCACGTAGTCGGCCACCTCGGCCGGATCCGGCCAGATGTCCTTCAGGTAGACCGGCTGACCGTCGACGCCGGTGCCCAGCGCGTCGTTCATCAGGTCGATGTCGAGCGTACCGGCCAGCGAGTAGGCCACCACCAGCGGCGGGGAGGCCAGGTAGTTCTGGCGCACCTCGGGATGGATGCGGCCGTCGAAGTTGCGGTTGCCCGACAGCACCGAGCAGCCGATCACGTCGCCCTCGCGCACGGCGGCGGAGATCTCCGGCTTCAGCGGCCCGGAATTGCCGATGCAGGTGGTGCAGCCGTACCCGACGATGTTGAAGCCCACGGCCTCCAGGTCATCGAGCAGGCCGGCGGCCTTGAGATAGTCACTGACCACGCGCGAACCCGGCGCCAGCGAGGTCTTCACCCACGGTCGCGCGGTCAGGCCGAGCCTGCGCGCATTGCGCGCCACGAGGCCGGCCGAGATCAGCACGTAGGGGTTCGAGGTGTTGGTGCAGCTGGTGATGGCGGCGATCAGCACCGCGCCGTCCCTGACCTCGAAGCTGTCGGCGCCGACCCTGGCCGTGCCCACGCCGGTGGCCCGGGGGTTCTTCTTCCTGCGCTCCTCGCCCTGCTTCGCATACGCGGCGCGGAAGGCCTGCTGCGCCGACTTCAGCGGCACGCGGTCCTGCGGACGCGAGGGGCCGGCGAGGCTCGGCTCCACGGTCGAGAGGTCCAGCTCCAGCACGTCGGTGTACTGCGCCGGGGCGGCACCGTCGACGCGCCACAGGCCCTGGTGCTTCGCATAGGCCTCGACCAGCGCGACCTGCTCCTCGGAGCGGCCCGACAGGCGCAGGTAGCGCAGCGTCTCCTCGTCGATGGGGAAGATGGCGCAGGTGCTGCCGAATTCCGGCGACATGTTGCCGATGGTGGCGCGGTCGGCCAGCGGCAGGTTGGCGAGGCCGTCGCCGAAGAACTCGACGAACTTGTCCACCACGCCCTTCTTGCGCAGCATCTCGGTGACGGTGAGCACCAGGTCGGTGGCGGTGGCACCGGGCTGGAGCTGGCCCGACAACCTGAAGCCGATCACCTGCGGGATCAGCATGGTCACCGGCTGGCCCAGCATGGCGGCCTCGGCCTCGATGCCGCCCACGCCCCAGCCCAGCACGCCGAGGCCGTTGATCATGGTGGTGTGCGAGTCGGTGCCGACCACGGTGTCCGGGTAGGCCTCGGGCGGCGTGCCGTCCTTCGCGAACACCACGCGGCCGAGGAACTCGAGGTTCACCTGGTGCACGATGCCGGTGTTCGGCGGCACCACCTTGAAATTGCGGAAGGCGTTCTGGCCCCAGCGCAGGAAGGCGTAGCGTTCACCGTTGCGCTCGAACTCGATGCGGTTGTTGTTGGCCAGCGCCTGCGGCGTGCCGTACTCGTCCACCTGCACCGAGTGGTCGATGACCAGCTCGGCCGGCGCCAGCGGGTTCACGCGATCGGGATCACCGCCGAGCCGGGTGATGGCCTCGCGCATCGCGGCCAGGTCGACCACGCAGGGCACGCCGGTGAAGTCCTGCATGATCACGCGCGCCGGCGTGAAGGAAATCTCGTAGGAGGGCGCGGCCTTGGCGTCCCAGTCGAGGATGGCCTCGATGTCGGCGCGGGTGACGTTGACGCCGTCCTCGAAGCGGAGCTGGTTCTCGAGCAGGATCTTCAGCGAGTAGGGCAGGCGGGCCAGTTTCCCGGCGGGGAGCGCCGAGAGGCTCCAGATGGTGTACTGCTTGCCATTGACATCGAGGGTCGTACGCGCCTTGAAACTGTCGGTCATGGAGCCTCCAAGCGGAATCCATCAATTATAGCGCCGTTTGCCGGATGACTCCTCCACCGAGGCAGCGCGTGCCCGCGTAGATCACGGCCGATTGCCCCGGCGTGACAGCCCGCTGCGGCTCGGCCGGTTCGATCTCCACCTCGCCGTCCGGACGCAGCGTCACGCGCGCCGGCTGGTCGGGCTGGCGGTAGCGCAGCCGCACCGCCAGCTCCCCCTCCAGCGGTGGAGGTGACGCGCACAGCCAGTTGACCGCGCCAGCGACCAGGCGGCCGGAGAACAGCGCAGGGTGGTCGGCGCCCTGGGCCACCACCAGCGTGTTGTCTTGGGTGCGCTTGGCCACCACGTACCAGGCATCACCGCTGCCGCCGCGCAGTCCGCCGATGCCGATGCCGCCGCGCTGGCCCAGGGTGTAGAAGGGCAGGCCCACGTGTTCGCCGAGCCGCTCCCCGTCCACGCTGACGATGGGCCCTGGCGAATGCGGCACGAACTGCGTGAGGAACTGGCGGAACGGCCGCTCGCCGATGAAGCAGATGCCGGTGCTGTCGCGCTTGGCCGCCACCGGCAACCCGGCCTCGTGCGCCAGCTCGCGCACCTGCTGCTTGTGGAGGTCCCCCAGCGGCATCAGCGCATGCGCGAAGGCTTCGCGCGCCACCGCGTGCAGGAAGTAGGACTGGTCCTTGCCGGGGTCCACGCCCTTGTGCAGCTCCGGGCCGTCCGCGCCCTGCACGATGCGGGCGTAGTGGCCGGTGGCCAGGAAGCGTGCCCCCAGACGCCGCGCGTGCCTGAGGCAGTCGCCGAACTTGATCTCGCGGTTGCACAGCACGTCGGGATTGGGCGTGAGGCCCGCGCGCAGCGCGGCGAGGAAGTCCTCGAACACGCGCGCCCGGTACTCGGCCGACAGGTCCACCCGGTGCAGCACGATGCCGAGTTCCTCGGCCACGCGCCGCGCATCCTGGAAGTCCTGGGCCGAGGTGCAGTAGCCGGCCTCGTCCTCCTCCCAGTTGTGCATGAACAGCCCCTGCACGTCGTGGCCGGCGCGCCTGAGCAGCAGCGCGGTGACGGCGGAGTCCACGCCGCCGGACATTGCCACGATGATCCGCTCGCCCAAGGCCGCTCCCTACGGCGCCGTCACGGGCTGGGCGTCGATGTAGCTGAGGGCCGAGAGGTCGTGGCGGCGGCCGGCGAGATGATCGTCGATGCAGCGCATCACCAGCGGGCTGCGATGGCGGGCGGCATTCCCGAGCAGCTCCGCGCGCGTCATCCAGTGGGCGGCCACGATGCCCTCGTCCAGCGCGCGCCCGGGGTCGTGCTGTTCCACGTCGCCGGCGATGGCTGCGCGCAGGTAGCTGGTGCCGGTGGCCGGGTTGCGCCACAGGTACAGGCCCACCAGGTGGCGCGGACGCAGGCGCCAGGCCGTCTCCTCCAGCGTCTCGCGCACGGCGGCGTCGATGATGGATTCACCGTCCTCCACGTGCCCGGCGGGCTGGTTCAGCAGCAGCCTTCCCTGGATACGCTCTTCGACGATGAGGAAGCGGTCGTCACGCTGCACGATGGCAGCGACGGTGAGGTCGGGGCGCCAGGTCATGGCGCGAGTATAGGGGAGAGCGCCTCAGTACTTCGGGGCGCTGGCGATCCACATCTCGTCGAACTCGCGCAGGTACTGCCGGAGGATGGGCGGCTGGGCGAAGCCCGCCACGCCCTCGCAGCTGCCGGCCTGGGCGCGATAGACGATGGCGCGGTTGTCGGCGATCAGCATGGCCTGCGTGCGGGTCGCGAACTGCGGCGCCACGCAGCGGATCTCGATGTGCCCGGAGAGGCGGCGGCGCATGGCAGCCAGCTTGTGCGGCGTGGTGTAGGAGACGGCCCGCTGCGTCAGCAGGCGGATCTTGGCGAAGCTGTGGGCGAGCAGGAAGCGCTGCACGACCTCGAGGAAGGGTTCGTGCTCGTACAGCCTGGGTTCCAGGTCGGAGGTGTAGATGGACACCAGGCGCTGTGCCATCGACACGGCGCGGCGGTTGGCGGCGCGGACTTCCTCGAGGGTGGTCAGCACCTCCAGCGGCTCGGGCTCGGGGCGCACCATCCCGCCGCGGCCGAGAACCGTGACCGGTGCACGGCCAGCGCCCGGCAGCAGGGCCGCCGGCGAGGCGAAGTAGTACTGGGAAGCGCCCATGGGCGGCAGTGTGTGCCCGCCTGCGGGGGCCGTTTGTGGGCTGCTTCACGTTTTGCCGCCATCGCCCTGATTCCCCGAGGCAAAAATGCGGCGCAGGTCGCAGTCTGGCGGCCCTTATGTCACCTCGGCTCCGGCGGCCTTCGGGCGAGGCTGGCGGCCAGTCCCACGTACCCGGAGGGAGTCAGCGCCAGCAGGGCCTCGCGGCGCGGGGCCGGGAGGGGCAAGCCCGAAATCAGCGCGGCCAGCGACTCGCGCGTCAGCGGCTTGCCGCGCGAGTGCTCCTTGAGCAGCTCGTAGCCGTCGGGCACGCCTTCGGCGCGCAGCACGGTCTGCACCGCTTCGGCGAGCACTTCCCACGCCTCGTCGAGGTCGGCCGCCAGCGCGGCCGGATCGGGCGCGATCTTGCCCAGGCCGCGCAGCGCCGCCTTCCACGCGATCACGCAGTGGCCCAGCGCCACGCCCACGTTGCGCAGCACGGTGGAATCGGTGAGGTCGCGCTGCCAGCGCGACACCGGCAGCTTCTCGCTGAAGTGGCGCAGCAGCGCGTTGGCGATGCCGAGGTTGCCCTCGGCATTCTCGAAGTCGATCGGGTTGACCTTGTGCGGCATGGTCGAGGAGCCCACCTCGCCGGCCACGGCGCGCTGGCGCAGGTAACCCAGCGAGATGTAGCCCCAGATGTCGCGGCACATGTCGATGCCGATCACGTTCACCGCCGCCAGCGCGTCGCAGTACTCGCCGATCCAGTCGTGCGGCTCGATCTGCGTGGTGTGCGGGTTCCAGGCGAGGCCGCAGCGCTGCTCCACGAACTGGCGCGAGACGGCCGTCCAGTCCAGCGCGGGCCAGGCCGCCACGTGCGCGTTGAAGTTGCCCACGGCGCCGTTCCACTTGCCGAGGATGGCCACCGCGGCGAACCGTTCGCGGGCGCGCGTCAGGCGCGCGTGGATGTTGGCGAACTCCTTGCCCAGCGTGGTGGGCGAGGCGGTCTGGCCATGCGTGCGCGACAGCATGGGCAGCTCGGCGTGCTCGACGGCGAAGCGCGACAGCGCCTCGCGCAGCGCATCGATGGCCGGCAGCAGCACCTGGGTGCGGGCGCGCTGGAGCAGCCGTGCATAGCTGACGTTGTTGATGTCCTCGGAGGTGCAGCCGAAATGCACCAGCTCGAGCTGTGCGGGCGAAGCGCCGGCCGTGCGGATCTCGTCGCGCACGAAGTACTCCACCGCCTTCACGTCGTGGTTGATGCGCTTCTCGATGGTCTTGACCATCGCGGCCGCGGTCTCGCCCGGGTCCTCGGCCAGCTCGGCGATGCGCCGCTCCACCGCGGCGGGGAAGGGCAGCGCGCCGGAATGTCCCTCAAGCGACTCGGCCTGCTGCTGCAGCCACAGCGCCTCGACCCGGATGCGTTCGCGGACCAGGCCGGCCTCCGACAGCAGGGTGGCCAGTTCCTGGGTGGCGGCGCGGTAGCGCCCGTCGACGGGCGACAGCGCGGTCAGGCTTGCATCCATGGGTCTCTGTGGCAAACGGGAAGGAAGTGGGGAAAGGGCGCGGTGTTAGAATTCCAATGATAACCGAAGCGGTTGCAACTGTAGGCAGGGCGAATGAGCAGCGAGTACCGGATCGAACGCGACAGCATGGGCGAACTGAAGGTGCCGGCCACGGCACTGTGGGGCGCGCAGACCCAGCGCGCAGTGCAGAACTTCCCGATCAGCGGCCGGCCCATGCCGCGTGATTTCATCCGCGCCGTGGCGCTGGTCAAGGCCGCCGCGGCGCGCGCCAATACCGCGCTCGGGCTGCTCGACAAGGCCGTCAGCGACGCCATCGTGAAGGCCGCCGAGGCGGTGGCCCGCGGCGAGCACGATGCGCACTTCCCGGTCGACGTGTTCCAGACCGGTTCGGGCACCAGCACCAACATGAACGCCAACGAGGTGATCGCCAGGCTCGCCTCGGGGCACCTGGGTCGTGCCGTGCACCCCAATGACGAGGTGAACATGGCCCAGAGCAGCAACGACGTGATCCCCACGGCCATCCATGTCAGCGCGTCGCTGGCCTGGCGCGAGTCGCTGAAGCCCGCGCTCGAGCACCTGGTGCAGGTGCTGCGCAGGAAGGAGGCCGAGGTGGGCACGCTGGTGAAGACCGGCCGCACGCACCTGATGGACGCCATGCCGGTGACCTTCGGCCAGGAGATCGGCGCCTGGCGGACCCAGATCGGGAAGGCCATCGAGCGGCTGGCCGCGGTGGAGCCGCGCCTGTTCCAGCTCGCCCAGGGTGGCACCGCGGTGGGCACGGGCATCAACGCGCACCCGGACTTCCCGCAGCGCTTCTGCGAGGAGCTCTCGCGCGCCACCGGCCTGGGCTTCCGGCCCAATGCCAGCCTGTTCGAGGGCATCGCCACGCAGGACACCGCAGTGGAGTTCTCCGGGCAGCTCAAGACCCTGGCCGTGTCGCTGATGAAGATCGCCAACGACCTGCGCTGGATGAACAGCGGCCCGCTGGCGGGACTGGCCGAGATCTCGCTGCCGGCGCTGCAGCCGGGCAGCAGCATCATGCCGGGCAAGGTGAACCCGGTGATCCCCGAGGCCACCGCCATGGTGGCGGCCGAGGTGATGGGCAACGACGTGTCCATCACCGTGGCCGGGCAGTCCGGCAACTTCCAGCTCAACGTGATGCTGCCGCTGGTGGGCTACAAGCTGCTGGAGAGCATCCGCCTGCTGGCCAACGTGTCGCGGCAGCTCGCCGATGCGGCCATCGCCGGCTTCAAGGTCAACGAGGCGCGGCTGAAGGATGCGCTCGACAGGAACCCCATCCTGGTCACCGCGCTCAATCCGGTGATCGGCTACGAGAAGGGCGCCGCCATCGCCAAGAAGGCCTATGCCGAGGGCAAGCCCATCCTCGAGGTGGCCGAGGCCAATACCGACCTGCCGCGCGCGAAGCTGCAGGAGCTGCTCGATCCGGCCGAGCTCACGCGCGGCGGCATCAAGGGCGGCACCAGCGCCGGCGGCTGATCGCGGCGCGGTGGCCGGCGGCGGCGACTCCACGCTTCCCGGCGTCCGGCGGCTGCTGGAGGTGATGCGCCGCCTGCGCGATCCGGAAAGCGGCTGCCCCTGGGATCGCGCGCAGGATTCCAGGAGCCTGGCGCGCTACACGCTGGAGGAGGCCTGCGAGGTCATCGCCGCCATCGAGTCCGGCGACGGGGACGCGCTGCGCGAGGAACTCGGCGACCTGCTGTTCCAGGTGGTGTTCCATGCCGAGCTGGCACGCGAGCGCGGTGATTACGACTTCGACGCCGTGGCCGACGCCATCGCCGGCAAGCTCGAGCGCCGCCATCCGCATGTCTTCGGCGGCGCGCCCGGCCGCGATGCCCGCCACTGGGAGGAACTGAAGGCCGAGGAGCGCGCCGCGCGCGGCGCCCGGGGCGTGCTCGCCGACATCCCGCTGACCCTGCCGGCGCTGGCCCGCGCCGCCAAGCTGGGCCGGCGCGCGGCACAGGTCGGCTTCGACTGGCCGGACGCCGATGGCGCGCGCGCCAAGGTGCTGGAGGAGCTGGAAGAGATCGAGGCCGCGCGGCGCGGGGAGGGCACCTCGTCGCTGGAGGACGAGGTGGGCGACCTGCTGCTGGCCGTGACCAGCTTTGCCCGCCACCTGGGGGTGGAGCCGGAGACCGCGCTGAGGCGCGCCAATCGCCGCTTCGAGGAGCGCTTTGCCGCGCTGGAGGCCCTGGCCCGCCGGCGCGGGCTGGACCCCGCCCGGCTGGACGCCGCCACCCTGGATGCCCTGTGGAACGACGTGAAGAAGGGCATTCAGTCCTGATTCATTGACGGCCGCGCAGTATCGCCCCCAGGCCCGCGGGATGGGCGGGCATCGGAGGCAGTCATGAACAAGAAGATCCTTGCGGCACTTGCGGCGCTGATCATCGGTGCGGCCGCCCTGCCGGCCCGGGCGGGCGGGCACCACGGCCACGACCACCATCACCACCATCCCCATGGCCACGGCCACGGCGCGCACGCCAGGGTGGTCCGCGTGGAACCCCTCTATGAGCGCGTGCGCATCAGCGTGCCGGTGGAGCACTGCTGGGACGAGCGCGTGCGGCACGTGCATGACGGCCCCGACCGCGTGGTCGCCACGCTGGCCGGCGGCGCGGTGGGCGCGGTGATCGGCAACCACGTCAGCAACGGGCGCGGCGCCGGCACCGTGGTCGGCGCCATTGCCGGTGCAGTGGTGGGCAGCGAGCTGGCCGGTGACGGCCGTCGCGAGGTGCACTACCGTACGGTGCGCCGCTGCGAGGTGCGTCACGAACAGCGCGTCGAGCAGCGCGTGGTGGCCTACCGGGTCACCTACGAGCACGGCGGCCGCCGCGGCACGGTCCGCCTGGCCTATGATCCGGGCCGTTACGTGGCCATCGCGGATGTTCGCCGCCGTGGCTGATCGCTTACGATAGGAAGGAAGATGGCACGGCAAACCTCATGGCGGGGTCGCACGGGGATCGGCAGGATGCTGCCGGTCCTCGCCGTGCTTCTGCTCGCCGCACCCGCCCAGGCGCTCGAGCCGCGCCGCGAACCGCGCGAGCCGCGCTTCGAGCCGGGCTCGCCGGCGATGGGCGTGCGCGAGCCCACGCGCGCCACGGCCGAGAAGTCCCCCGACCGCATCATCCGCGACATCGAGAAGAAGTACGGTGCGCGCGTGGTGCGCCAGCAGATGAAGGAACGCAACGGCCGCCAGGTGCTGGTGCTGCGGCTGGACGACGGCCGACGGGTCTGGAAGGTGGAAGTCGACCCGGTGACCGGCAGGGAGCTGTAATGCGGGCGCTGGTGGTCGAGGACGAGGACGCGCTGCGCGAGGCCCTGCGGCGCGACCTTTCTGCCGCGGGTTTCACCGTCGACGTGGCGGCCGACGGCGAGGAGGGCCTGTACGCGGGCACCGAGTTTCCCATCGACGTGGCCGTGATCGACCTGGGGCTGCCCAAGCTCCCCGGGCTGGACCTGATCCGCAGGCTGCGCGCCAGGGACCGCCGCTTTCCCATCCTGATCCTCACCGCCCGCGACCGCTGGCAGGACAAGGTCGAGGGCCTGGATGCCGGCGCCGACGACTACGTGGCCAAACCCTTCCACTTCGAGGAGGTGCTGGCGCGCATCCAGGCGCTGCTGCGCCGGAGCGGCGGCTGGGCCTCCTCCACATTGACCTGCGGCCCGGTGGTGCTCGACACCCGTGCCCAGACCGTCACGGTCGAGGGCAGGCCGGTGGACCTGACCACCTTCGAGTACCGCATCCTCGAGCACCTGATGCTCAAGGCCGGCGAGATCATCTCCAAGACCGACCTCACCGAGCAGCTCTACGAGCAGGACTACGAGCGCGACAGCAACGTCATCGAGGTGTTCATCGGGCGGCTGCGCCGCAAGCTCGATCCCGAGGACCGCATCAAGCCCATCGAGACGCTGCGCGGCCGCGGCTACCGCTTCGCGCTGCCCCGTTCGGCGGGCTGAAGGGGCGGCCCCGGCCGCGCCCGGTACGCATGCGCTCCATCAGCCAGCGCCTGCTGATCTGTCTCACGCTGCTGCTGCTGCTGTTCTTCGGCGTGATGATCGCCGTGCTCGAGGCGCGCTTCCGCGCCACCGCAGAGCGCGCGCAGCGCGAGCTGCTGGAAGGCCAGATGCTGGCGCTGATCCAGTCGGTGGACATCGGCGAGGACGGGCAGGTGACCTCCGACCTGGCCGACACCGAGGCGCGGCTGGCCATCCCAGGCTCGGGACTGTACGCGGCCATCCGCGCCGGCAACCACATCCTGTGGCGCTCGCCGTCCTCCACCGGGCATGTCACCGACTTCGGCCCGGTGCTCGAGCCGGGCGAGAACATGTTCCACGACCTCACCGGGCTCGGCGGCACGCGGCTGGTGGCGCTGTCGCGCGGCCGCCTGTGGGAGGACGTGGGCCGCCTGACGCTGACGGTGGCCGCCGACACCAGCACGTATGACGAGGAACTCAGGATGTTCCGCCGCGGCCTGCAGGGCGGCTTCGCGGTGGTGGCCGCGCTGCTGCTGCTGGCGCTGGCCGGCCTGCTGCGCTGGATGCTGGCGCCGCTCAGGCGCCTGGCCTCGCAGATCCGCGCGGTGGAGCGCGGCGAGCTCGACCAGCTCGGCAACTCCTGGCCCACGGAGCTCACCGGCGTGGTGGCCAACCTGAACACGCTGCTCGCCGCCGAGCGCACGCGCATCGCCCGCTACCGCGACACGCTGGGGAACCTCGCGCACAGCCTGAAGACCCCGCTGGCGGTGCTGCGCGCCACCTTCCCGCCCGGCACGCCCGGCGCCGGGCAGGTGAACGAGCAGGTGGAGCGCATGTCCGCCATCGTCGAGCACCAGCTGCGCAAGGCCGCCACCAGCGGCGGCGCCAGTGTGGGCAAGCACGCCGTGCCGCTGCTGCCGATTGCGCAGGACCTGCGCGGCGCCATGCTCAAGGCCCACGGCCGCAAGGACTTCTCGCTCGAAGTGGCCGTACCCGAGGCGCTGATGTTCGTCGGCGACCGGGACGACCTCACCGAGGCGCTGGGCAACCTCATGGACAATGCCGCCAAGTGGTGCCGCTCGCAGGTGCGCGTGACGGCCGCCTTCCAGCCGCTGGCCGGCGCCTCCCAGAAGCTGCGCATCGTGGTGGAGGACGACGGCCCCGGCATCGCCGAGCAGGACCGCGCACGCGTGCTCGAGCGCGGCGCGCGCGCCGACGAGCAGACGCCGGGGCACGGGCTGGGCCTGGCGATGGTGCGCGACATGGCCGAGCTGTACGGCGGCAAGCTCGAGATCTCGGCCTCGCCGCTGGGCGGCGCACGCCTGGCGCTGTCGCTGCCCGGGAGGCTGCGTTGAGCTTCGACGGCCGCCAGTTCGCCGCGACGCTGCCGCGGCGGCCCGGCGTCTACCGCATGTACGGCAGCGACACCGCCGACCCGGCGGCGCTGCTGTACGTGGGCAAGGCGGCCAGCCTGCGCGACCGGGTGGGCAGCTACTTCCAGTCCGGCCCGCATGCGCCCAAGGTCGAGGTGATGCTCCGGCAGGTGCGGCACATCGAGGTGACCGTCACCGCCAACGAGACCGAGGCGCTGCTGCTCGAGTACAACCTGATCAAGCAGCACCGGCCGCGCTTCAACGTGGTGCTGCGCGACGACAAGAGCTTCCCGTGGATCCAGCTGCACGAGCACGAGTTCCCGCGGCTGTCCGTGTACCGCGGGCCGCGCAGCGGCAGGGCGCGCTACTTCGGGCCATATCCCAACGTGGGCGCGGTGCGCGCCGCGCTGCTGCAGCTGCAGAAGCTCTTTCGCCTGCGCAACTGCCGCGACGGCTTCTTCGCCAACCGCACCCGTCCCTGCCTGCAGTACCAGATCGGTCGCTGCTCGGCGCCCTGCGTGGGGCTGATCGACCGGGAGTCCTATGCGAGGGACGTGGAGTCGGCGGTGATGGTGCTGGAGGGCCGCGACACCGAGGTCACGCGCATGCTCGAGCGGCGCATGCACGAGGCCGCCGAGGCGCTGGAATTCGAGAAGGCCGCGGCGCTGCGCGACCAGCTCAACAACCTGCGCGCCATCCAGGCCGAACAGGCCGTGGACACCGGCGGCTCGCATGACGTGGACGTGTTCGCCATCGTCGGCGACCCGGGCGACTACGCCATCAGCCTGCTGCTGGTGCGCGGCGGGCGCAACCTGGGCACCACGGCCTACTTCCCGCGCGCGCCCGGCGCGCGCGAGGAAGTGCTGGCGTCCTTCCTGCTGCAGCACTATGCGCGCGAGGAGCCGCCCGCCGAGGTGCGGGTGAACATCGACCTGCCCGATGCCGGTGCGCTGGGCGAGGCGCTCACGCAGCGCCATGGCCGCCAGGTCGTGGTCTCGCGCCCGGCGCGCGGCCTGCCGGCGCGCTGGGCCGAAGCCGCGCAGAGCAATGCGCAGCAGGCGCTGCGCCTCAGGCTGTCACGCCGCGGCGAGAGCGCCGAGCTGCTCGAATCGCTGCGCGAGGCGCTGGACCTGCCGGTGACGCCGGCGCGCATCGAATGCTTCGACATCAGCCACACGGGCGGCGAGGGCACGGTGGCCTCGTGCGTGGTGTTCACCACCGAGGGCATCGCGCGCAAGGAATACCGGCGCTTCAACATCACCGGTGCCGCGGCCGGCGACGACTACGGCGCGTTGCGCGAGGCGGTGCGGCGGCGCTTCACGCGCATCCGCGACGGCGAGTCCCCCTGTCCCGACCTGCTGCTGATCGACGGCGGGGCAGGGCAGGTCAATGCCGTGCTGCCCGTGCTCGCGGAACTGGGCTTCGGGTCGCAGCTCGTGGTGGGCGTGTCGAAGGGACCGGACCGCAGGCCGGGGCAGGAACGCCTGCACCTGGGATGGGACGGCTCGGTGCTGGCGCTGCCGGCCGACTCGCGCGCGCTGCGGCTGATCCAGCGCATCCGCGACGAGGCGCACCGCTTCGCCATCCAGGGCCATCGCCGGCGGCGCGCGCGGCGCCACCAGGAATCGGTGCTGGAGACCGTCCCCGGCCTCGGCCCGGCGCGGCGGCGCGCGCTGCTGCAGCACTTCGGCGGACTGCAGGGCGTGATGCGCGCCGGCGTCCCGGACCTCGCGCAGGTGAAAGGAATCGGCCCGGCACTGGCGCAGCTCATCTATGATCGGTTGCATCCGGGCGCGTGAACCCGGTGCAATACGATTCATGGCCTGGAACCTGCCCAACATCCTGACCTGGCTGCGCATCGTCGCGATCCCGCTGGTCGTGGTGCTGTTCTACCTGCCGTATCCCTGGTCCAACGGCAGCGCGGCCATCCTGTTCACGGCCGCGGCCATCACCGACTCGCTGGATGGCTACCTCGCCCGGCGCATGGGCCTGACCAGCCGCCTCGGCGCCTTCCTCGACCCCGTGGCCGACAAGCTGCTGGTGGCAGTGACGCTGGTGCTGCTGGTCAGCCATGACCAGAGCTGGCCGGTGGTGCTGTCGGCCTGCGTGATCATCGGCCGCGAGATCGCCATCTCGGCGCTGCGCGAATGGATGGCCGAGCTGGGCGAGCGCACCCGGGTGGCGGTGTCCGGGCTGGGCAAGTTCAAGACCATCGTGCAGATGGTGGGCATCCCGATGATGCTGTGGCGGGACGACCTGCTGGGCCTGCCCATCTACCGGATCGGCCTGTACCTCACCGTGGCCGCGGCGGTGCTGACACTGTGGTCCATGATCAGCTACCTGAGGTCGGCCTGGCCGGTCCTGTCGGCGGAGAAGTGAGCCGGAAGGCGGGTTGGAGGGAATCCCTTGACTTGTACCGGGCTGGACCTACAATCTCGCCCCTCTCGACGGTGCGGGAATAGCTCAGTTGGTAGAGCGCAACCTTGCCAAGGTTGAGGTCGCGAGTTCGAGCCTCGTTTCCCGCTCCAGTCTTTAATCTCCCGGCACGGCTAGGTGGCAGAGTGGTCATGCAGCGGCCTGCAAAGCCGTGTACGCCGGTTCGATTCCGACCCTAGCCTCCATAGCCACCTGGCCCCCGTTCGTCGCTACGCGGGCTTTCGTGCGTAGCAGTGCCGGCCAGATCAATCGGGCGTTCACAAGCAGGCCTTCGCAGCAGCCCGTGCGTCTGGTGGGGAGGGCACCTGACCATGGCCTAAGGGATCGCTGGCGCTTTCCGGTGTCGAGCACGCCTGACACGCGCCGCGTGCGCGGGCGCCGTACCATTGCCAGAGGAAAAAGCGTACCGCAAAGGACAAGAAGAGCATGACAAGGAACAAGGTTGCCAGGAACGGCACCGGCGCCGCCCTCGGCTTCGAGGCCGAACTCTTCAAGGCCGCCGACAAGCTGCGCGGCAACATGGAGCCTTCCGACTACAAGCACGTGGTGCTCGGGCTCATCTTCCTCAAGTACATCTCCGACGCCTTCGAGGCCAGGCACCAGGCGCTGCTGGCCGAAGACCCGGCCGCCGCCGAAGACCGCGACGAGTACCTGGCCGACAACGTGTTCTGGGTGCCCAGGGAAGCGCGCTGGTCGCACCTGCAGGCCAATGCCAAGCAGCCCGCCATCGGCACCCTGATCGACGACGCCATGCGCGCCATCGAGAAGGAGAACGAATCCCTCAAGGGCGTGCTGCCCAAGGACTACGCCCGGCCTGCGCTCAACAAGGTGATGCTGGGCGAGCTGATCGACCTGATCTCCGGCATCGCGCTGGGCGAGGAGGGCGGCCGCTCGAAGGATGTCCTGGGCCGCGTGTACGAATACTTCCTCGGCCAGTTCGCCGGCGCCGAAGGCAAGCGCGGCGGCGAGTTCTACACCCCGCGCTCGGTGGTGCGCGTGCTGGTGGAAATGCTGGAACCCTACGCCGGCCGCGTCTACGACCCCTGCTGCGGCTC
>QGUX01000048.1 GCA_003242275.1 Pseudomonadota bacterium
GTCCTTCATGCCGCTGACCTCGCTGGACACGATGCGCTGCTGCGCCGGGGCGGGACTTGCGGCGGCACGCTGCCCGAAGGCACGGCGGAAGTTACCGCCCCAGCGGATCTGCTCGGTCTCGGTGCGCGCGAAGGACACCAGCCGCGCGTCCACCTCGACCAGGCGCCCGGTTTCGTCGCGCCGGTAGCGGTCGGGGAAGGCCGCCTGCACGTCCTCGCTGACGGCCGGCAGCGAGGACGCCGCGTCGTGGCCGATGGTGCGCTGGTAGTCCGCATTGATGTTGAAGTCCACCGACGCGAAGGGCCGGGCCGTCAGGCCGACCCGCGAGGTGCGTCGGCGCTCCACGTCCAGGTCCGGATTGCCGCCGGTGATGTAGCGCACCAGCACCGTCTCCTGGCGGATGAAGTCGTAGGTGCGCACGTCGTCGATGACGATCACCGGATTGGTGAGCAACTCCGGCTGTGGCGCCACCTTCTCGTGGTTCACCGCCACGCGCAATGTCATGCGCGTGCCGAGGCGCCAGTTCATGCCGTAGCCGTAGTCGTACAGCGTGCCCACCGCGGTGACGTCACGCGCGCTGCCCGACAGCTCCGCGCCCCAGGCGAAGGCCTGCGGCAGTGGCTTGCCCAGGATGGGGACCTGCAGCGACGCGAAGGCCAGCTCGTCGCGGCGGCTGCGGTGGCTGGTCACGCTGTTGGTGCCGGTGGTGCGCGAGCTCTGGCTGCTGTCGCGCAGCTCGCCGCGCAGCGACAGGGTGGCGTTGCCCGCGGGCAGCTTGTACACCGTGGTCGAGGCCTGCAGCTGCAGCGAGCCGTTGTGGTTGCGCGAGCGGGCATTGTCCACCAGCACCTCGTCGACCAGCTCCGGCGGCAGCGGCGCGAAGGGATTCACCAGCCCGGCGTCGATGGCGGCCTGCAGCTCGTCGATGTCGACGCGCCGGTCGGTCACCGATTCGGAGTGGCGCCAGCTGTAGTTCAGGTTCGCGGTGAGTTGCCAGCGCCCCAGCCGGCCGCTGACGTTGCCGTACAGGTACACGTAGACCGGATCGGACTCCTGCTGCAGCGGCGCACCCAGGTAGCGCGCCACCGCCACGTCCTGGCTGAAGGGCGAGTAGGGCGAATCCGCCGGCACGTGCAGCAGCGCCGTGGGCGCGCCGGTCCGCGATACCGAGTGGCTCATGTCGGCGTTGAGCGTGAAGTACGCGAAGATGTTGCGCGGCAGCTGGAAGGAGAAGTTGCCGTTCACGCCCAAGCCGTAGGTATCGGCCACCAGTGTGCGGAAGCGCGACACGTCGCTGGCATTGGCCGTGTTGGCCAGCGCCATGAAGTCCTCCAGCGTCGGTGTGCCCAGGCCATCGGGCACGCCCAGCACCGTCACCGGGTAACCCGTCATCGCGCTCAGCGCCGGGTCGATGTCGCCGCCGGCCATGGGCCAGGACACCACGTTACCCACGAGGTCGTAGGGCAGGGCCAGCGGCTGGCTCTGGATGCCGCGATGCGCCTCCAGCAGCGGCCGGGTCCTGGTCGCGTACGCCGACAGGTTGCGGAAGCGGTTGCCGTCCACGCTCACCAGGGTGAAGTTGCCGTTGCCGCTCCGGCCGCGGCCCGCCGTGGCGCCGCGCACCGTGCCGGTCACCTGCCGCTGGCGGTAGGAATTCTTCAGCACGACGTTGATCACGCGGCGGGTCGGTTCGAAGCCCAGCGCCGCGGCGGCCTGCGGCGGCAGCACCTGGACGGACTGCACCGAGTCGGCCGGCAGCTGGTTGACGCTGGTGATGCCGGCCGTGGGCCGGCCGTTGATCAGGATGATGGGACCCTGCTCGGTGTTGTCCACGTCGGGCGCCACCTGCGCCAGCAGGTCGCCGACCGTGTCCGCGCCGTAGGAGGCGATGGCGGCCTCGTCGAGTTCGGACTCGGCGTACAGGCCTTCCACCAGTCCGCCGTCGGCGCCGTAGACGACGATTTCCTCCAGTTCCTGGAGCATTCCTTCATCCGCGTCCAGCTCCGCGACGACCGGCGTGACCTGTGCCGCGCCGGCCGCCTCGGCGGCGCCGGCGACGCCGGCGGCCGCCAGCAGGCCGGCCATGACCCACGACACGCAAAGACAGCAGGCGCCCAGGCCCCCGCGCCGCAACAGCCCATCCCGGTCTTCCATGTACCTGCTCCCGCTCGTTCTTCATTCTTCGGCAGGCAGGTATCCATGCGCCCCGCGATCCCTGCGGGAGACCATTCCGCTGCCCTGTTGAGGACTCAACCGGACAGCACCGCACGCCCCGACGGCCGTTTCGTATCAGACGGGACAGGAGACCAAAAGTTACGACGGCCATGGATGAAACTTCATTCACCCCGTGCCGGAGGAGCCGGCCGGCAAGGGATGGCTCGCGGCGGCGCCCCCGGGCCCCAGGTCACTGCCGTTAGAATTCGCGCCATGCGATTCAAGGACAAGTCCGTACTGGTGACCGGCGCCGCCGGGGGCATCGGGCGCGCCAGTGCCGTGGCCTTTGCCGCGGAGGGCGCCAATCTGGTCATTGCGGATCTCAAGGAGCAGATGCTCGAGGAGACCGCACAGCTCTGCCGCGCGCACGGCGCATCGGTGCAGGCGTTGGTGGTCGACGTTGCCGACGATCCGGCGCCCGGTGCGCTGGTGGACGCGGCGGTGAAGCACCACGGCCGCCTCGACGCGGCGTTCAACAATGCCGGCATCGTCGGCGACAACGTCGACGTGGCCGACTACCCGGACGCGGCCTGGGACCGCGTGATGGATGTCAACGTGCGCGCGGTGTTCCGGGCGATGAAGGCCCAGATCCGGCAGATGCGCCGGCAGGGCGGTGGTGGAGCCATCGTCAATACCGCCTCGGTGGCGAGCCTGCAGGCGATGAGGCTGGGCTCCGGTTACGTGGCCGCCAAGCATGCCGTCCTGGGCCTGACACGCGCCGCGGCGCTGGACGTGGTCGGCGACGGCATCCGCGTGAACGCCGTGTGTCCCGGCATCATCGACACGCCGCTGCTGGAACACGGCAAGCACGTGCCGGGGCTGATCGAGGCCATGATGGCCAGCGTGCCGATGGCGCGGCTGGGCCGGGCCGAGGAAGTGGCGCGGCTGGTGCTGTTCCTGGCCTCGGAGGAGGCTTCCTACATGACGGGGCAGGGTGTGGTGGTGGATGGTGGGGTGATGGCGGGCTGAGGCGCCGCCCCGCGACGCCGGGAGTTGCCGCTCACTACCTGAATTCGAAGTGCTCGAAGTGCAGCGCCGACTGCGGCACGCTCCACTTGCGGAGCTGCCCGCGGACGGCCTTCAGCAGGCCCTGCGGCCCGCAGAAGCTCACCTGAACCGATTCTGGTCCCGCCTCGGCGGCGATCCGCGCCAGCTTCTCGCAGAACTCCGGCGCGGAAGGCCCTTTCGATATCGACACGAACCCCGCGCCGCGCGCACGCGCGAGGCGGTCCAGTTCCGCGGCCGCCGGGAACTCCCGGCCCGGCGTGTAGAAGTAGAACAGGGTCGCGCGTTCCAGACCCTGCGCGTCCGGATCCGTGAGCCAGGCCAGGAAGGGCGTGATGCCCACGCCGCCCGCGATCCAGATCTCGCGCGCCGCGCCGGGACGGCGTGTGAAGCGGCCGTAGGGCGCGTAGATCTCGGCCTGCATGCCGGGGGTCACGCGCCGCACCAGCTCGGAGGTGTAGTCGCCCAGCGAGCGGATCACGAACTGTACGCGTCCGTCCTTGCCTGCGGAGGCGATCGTGAATGGATGAGGCTCGCGCAGGCCGTCCTCCTTCATGCGCAGGAAGCCGAACTGTCCCGGCTGGAACTGGATGCCCCGCCGCACCGGCTCGAGTTCCAGCCGCAACGCCGACGGGCCCGGCTCGGTGGCCACGACGCGGAACACGCCATGCCTGGCCACGAAGGGATAGAGCAGCAGCTTGTAGAAGGCCGCGACGATGCCCAGTCCCACGATGACGGCCAGCCAGATGCCGGCCGGGCTGCCGATGCGCACCGGCGAGCGGATGGAGAGCCAGTGAGCGACCACCACCAGGAACAGCGGGCCGGACAGCTTGTGCCACCAGCGCCACCGGCTGTAGGGGATGCGGCGGTTCAGCGCCAGCATGACGATCACCATCAGGGCGACGAAGCTGGCCTGGCGCACGAGGCGGGTGGTGTAGCGCGGCAGCTCGAGGATGGGCTCGCGCGGCCAGTCGTTGAGCGAGGCCTGGAAGACGAGGTGGAAGGAGGCGAACACCAGCGCCCAGATGGCGAGCCATTTGTGGACGAGGTAGACGCGGTCGAGGCCGCCGAGGAGGGATTCGAACAGGGGCCAGCGCGCGCCGAGGGTTGCTGCTGCGCCCATCAGGGCGAGGGCGGAGCAGCCGAGGGCGAGGCTGGCGGCGGCGGTGGTGAACCACGTGTCGCGGGGAACATCGGCGAGGACCAGGGCGCTGGTCACGAGCGTCAGCAGCATCACGACGTGCCAAGGCCTCACCGGGTGCGCGCGCTGCGGGGATCCGACGACCGGACTTTCAGCCATGGCGCATCCTCCTTCTGGAACGCGGCAAGACGCCTGGATGCCCACGGCATCGTACGTCAACGGCCCTGCGTCGATGGCTGTGGATAACCCGTACACATTGCCCGCGGGAGGGAGATGAACTGCGCCGCGGACCCAGCCCGTACTGCGTCGAGTTTCCCGATCAGGATGATTCAGAGCATGCCGCCTTGCCGTTGCCCATACTTCCATCTCCGGTCAGCCCCAGGGAGGAAGCATGCGAAGCAGAGCCTCGAGTCCATGGACGGCATTTCTGCCCGTCCTCCTGTCGCAGGCAGTGGTCCATGCGGCTGACGCTCCGGGCGTTGCCGACCAACATGCCCACGAAGTCACGGGCGGCAAGGAGGAGGTCCATGTCTTCCGTACCTCCCGGACACAGCGTGTGCGCGGATCCACGGAGCTGTGCAGGGCGGCGCCGTTCGAATCCGTTGCCGAGGATCATTACGCGCTGGCGTCCTTCACGACGGACAGTGCCACCTCGCGCATCGATGATTCCCACGTGCTGCCCGTTGGCGAGTTCCGGGCCTGCTTCGGCGCGGCGGTCACCGGGCAACCCATCGCGATGTATGCGCGTGGCCGGGTCGGGGCGCTGGAATGGTCCGGGCGTGGGGAGTGTTCCGGCATGCCGTCGCAGCCGCCGGACCGGCGGGTGGTGGCATTCAATTGCAACCTGACCCTCGACGGGCTGCCGCCGGAGTACGTGGGTGGCTGGGCAACTTCCAGCACCCTGCAGCCGGTGCTGGGGGCGGACGCGGCGGCGGATGCGAAGGTGGAGGGGTATCTTTCGACGTCCGTGGTCGTGATGCGGGTCTGGAGGCGGGTGGAGCCAGGCCGGCCGGACTGACCTGCCATGCGGTGCAGCAAACTGCGCCGGTGCCGTGAGACGGGCGCGTGGCTTGCATCATTCACTGCAACCAGCCGAGCCGCATACCCCGTTGCCTGAACGTTGCGGGGAACCCTGCCGCCTTCCGTTTAGTACAGCCTTATAGTAAACGTACCGTTTACCATGGAGCGCAGAGGTTTCCATGTTCAACGCTCCAGCGCGTTCCGGCGCCTTCGCGGTTTGCGCCTGACGCCGGGTGAACTCCGCCGCACCCAGAAGTGGATCGGCCCGGCCGGCTGCACGCTCGCCCAGGCCACGTTCGTACCTCCCCGCCCCCGGACGAAGTGCCTGCGGCGCTCGGCGCGCTCGAGATCTTCCTGCACCAGCAGGACCAGATACCGCTCTTGGTCAAGATCGGCCTGGCCCACGCGCAGTTCGAAACGATCCATCCCTTCCAGATCGTCCAGATGCTCGAGTCCCTGGGCGTCCTGAGGGAAATCACCGGGCAGATGAGGCATCGACGTTTCAGGTACGACGCCTATGTCCGGCTGTTTGCCGAAGGGACGTGAGGGTGAGGAAGCTCTGGGCGGCCAGGTGACACTGTTGCCTCATCAGCGAGATCCATGGCCAGCACGACGAGCTGGAGTGACGGCAGCGTCTCCGGAGAAGTGGGTGGCAGGGCTGCTGCGAAAAACGGGAAGCGTCACCAGACTCGCCTGATCTGGGTGAGGGGAACTGGCTCCAGGCTGGCAGGTGCGGTGCTCGTGGCGGCTGCACGGCGGCAGTCTAGCTTGGATACTCGTCCGGCATCTTGCGGGCACATTCATCCCGGTCAGCATTGCCCAGGACCTTTGAGGCACGCAGCCGCCACTCGGAGAACCACTCTACCAGCTCGGCTCCGCTCACGTCCTCGTGGCTCTCAAAATGCTCTGCGCGAAAGCCGACCGCTTCGCGCAGTAAATTCAACGCAGCAGTTTCAGCCTTGGGAGATGGGATCGGCACGACACGCGTTTTCGTTCCGTGAGGCACTACACCAGCGTAGCTCACGATGGGAACCGAAAAGCGCTGCATATCCCTGTAATTGCATCACAAAGAGATTCCAGCCCACCTCTGCTCGCATCGGTACAGGCTTTGCGGATATTCCGGGCCGCAATTCGAAGCCAGTTCCTGACAGATCCCGAAACGGCAGCGACTCCGCTAAACTCCGAGCATGGGATCCGCAGGCGTAGACCTCCACACTGACTCGCTTCGCCAACTTTCCTTTGACGGGATGTGTCCGATTTCCGCCGCACTGGACACGCTGGCGCAGTCGTCGGCCGCCGATGAGAGGGGAGCTGTATTCACTCGCCAAGAGGTCGTTGAGTTCATGCTCGACCTCGCCGGATATACGCCAGAAAAGGCGCTGCACAAGAAGCGTCTGCTGGAACCGTCCTTCGGCGACGGCGATTTCCTGTTGCCCGTCGCGGCGCGTTTGCTGAAGGCTTGGCGGCGCGCACGCTCATCAGGCGATGCGGTCGCCGAGCTTTCGGGCTGTATTCGGGCCGTAGAGTTGCACCTGCCGACGTTCCAGAAGACGAAGGCACGACTTGTCCGTCTTTTGCGGGAAGGGGAAATCTCACCCTCTGCGGCAGCAAGGCTTGCCGATTCGTGGCTGATCCAGGGCGACTACCTTCTGACGCGATTCGACTCGGCGTTTGATTTAGTGGTGGGCAATCCGCCTTATGTGCGTCAAGAGCTGATTCCTGACCAGCTCCTGGCGGAGTACAAGGCGAGGTATACCAGCATCTACGACCGCGCAGATCTTTACGTACCTTTCATTGAGTGTTCGCTCAGGCTTCTCGCGCCCAAGGGGAAGCTGGTTTTCATTTGCTCAGACAGATGGATGAAGAACCGGTACGGAGGCCCCTTGAGGCGAATGATTGCCAATGGGTACCAGCTGGAAATCTACGTCGACATGACGGGCACTCCTGCCTTTCATACGGAGGTGACGGCGTATCCGGCAATTACAGTCATTTCCCGGGGGCCGCAGGGTTCCACCCGAATCGCTCGGCAGCCAGAGATTACAGCGGCAGTGTTAACCAAACTGGCCAAGAGGCTGCGTTCCCGACGGCCTGGCGGAGGCGTGACGGAGGTCACTGGAGTGACCGATGGCGACGCTCCCTGGCTGCTTGATGCAGACGAACAACTCGCGCTTGTTCGCTCGATAGAATCCCGATTTCCGAAGATCGAAGAAGCTGGGTGCAAGGTTGGCATCGGGGTAGCTACGGGCGCGGACAAGGCATTCATCGGTCCCTTCGATGAACTTGATGTGGAAGAGGACCGCAAGCTTCCGCTCGTCATGACCCGAGACATCAGGAGTGGCAGGGTCGAATGGCGCGGAATGGGGGTAATTAACCCATTCACCGATGACGGTGGGCTTGTTCAGCTGAGGGATTACCCCCGGCTCAAGAAGTATCTGGAAGCCCGCAAGCAGGAGATTGCAGGACGGCATGTCGCGCGGCAGGCACCTGCCAACTGGTATCGGACAATCGATCGCATATTCCCGGCTTTAGCGAGAAGGCCGAAGCTGCTGATCCCTGACATCAAGGGCGAAGCCCATGTTGTCTACGAGCGGGGCAAGCTTTATCCGCACCACAACCTCTACTACATCCTGTCTGATTCGTGGGATCTGGAAGCACTGCAGGCTGTCCTGCGATCGGATATTGCCCGCCTTTTTGTATCTGCATACTCGACGAAGATGCGAGGCGGCTACTTGAGGTTCCAGGCGCAATATCTGCGTCGAATCCGGATCCCCCGGTGGGATGACGTCTCGCCGGCACTCAGGAGGAAGCTCGCTTCCGCGGCAAGAAAAGATGACGTGAAAGCCTGTAACGACGCGGTGATTGCGCTTTACGGCCTTGACGGACGTGAGACTGAGGTACTTCGACGGAGTGCTTGATGGGTCTTGACCTGGCGGATTTCGAACGCAAGGCGCGCGAATCGGTGATGGCTTTCTGGGGAAACCGCGAGAAGGCCCGGCAGAAGCAGATTGAAGCGGGTGTCCTTGATCAGGGTGAACGCGCAAGCGTCACTGCCGGCAAGAACATGGATGGTTTCGTTGCCTTGATCAAGGACCTGGTAAAGGCCAACGGTCTTTCGGAAGACTGTATTTACCAGCGACGGACCCTTCTCAGTCTGCCCGGATACTTCCGACCGACGAAGCTTTGGGATCTGCTCGTAATCAACAAGGGTCGACTGGTGGCGGCAATAGAATGCAAGAGCCAGGTCGGCCCTTCCTTTGGAAACAACTTCAACAACAGGGCAGAGGAAGCCATCGGCACGGCTCATGACCTGTGGACTGCGTACAGGGAGAACGCATTTGGCAAGCATCCAAAGCCTTTCCTGGGCTGGTTGATGCACGTGGAGGACGCGGAAGAGTCGCGAGCGCCAGTCCGCGATCGCACTCCGCACTTCAGGATATTTCCGGAATTCGAGGGCGCCTCGTATATCAAACGTTACGACCTGTTGTGCCAGAGGCTCGTACAGGAGCAGCTGTACTCGGCTGCTTGCGTAGTTGCTTCCTCCAAGTCCGCAGCAGCAACAGGCGAGTACAGGGAAGTTTCGGATTTGACCAGCCTCAAGACGTTTGTAACTGGATTCGCGGGCCATATCGCATCCGAAGCCGCGAGATCTTAGTGCTCGATGCAGCGTCAGAAACGAGGCCAGACTCCTGCTGGCCCGGTGATCCGATCCCTCAGATCACCGGCTTGCCCCCGGTGATTGCCACGGTCGAACCGGAGACATAGCTGGCCCCATCCTCCGCCAGCATCACGAACACCGGCGCGCACTCCACCGGCTGCGCCGGACGCTTCATCGGGTACTGCTCGCCGAAGTGCGCCACCTTCTCCGCCGGCATCGACGCCGGGATCAGCGGCGTCCACACCGGGCCGGGCGCGACGGTGTTGGCGCGGATGCCCTTCTCCGCCAGCAGCTGTGCCAGTCCGCCGGTGAAGTTCTGGATCGCGCCCTTGGTGGTGGCATAGGCCAGCAGCTGCGGGCTGGGCGAGTCCGCATTGACGGAAGCGGTATTGATGATCGCGCTGCCGGGCTTCATGTGCTTCACCGCGTCGCGCGTCAGGCGGAACATCGCCGAGATGTTCACCGCGAAGGTGTGGTCCCATTCCTGGTCGGAAATCTCGTCGATGTCATCGAAGCTCATCTGGTGCGCGGCGTTGTTGACCAGGATGTCGATGCGTCCGAACTCCTTTACGGCCGTGTCGATCAGTTCGCGGCAAACGGCCGGATCGGCGATGTCGCCGGCGAACAGCACGCAGCGGCGACCGGCCTCCTTCACCAGGCGTTCGGTCTCGCGCGCATCCTCGTGCTCGCTGAGGTAGGCAACCAGCACGTCGGCGCCCTCGCGGGCATAGGCCAGCGCGACGGCCCGGCCGATGCCGGAGTCCCCACCGGTGATGACGGCGACCTTGTCCTTGAGCCGGCCGGATCCCCGGTATGTGTGCTCGCCATGGTCGGGTTCAGGATCCATGCGGCCGGTGCTGCCGGGCAGCTTCTGCGCCTGCGGAGGAAACGGCGGCCGGGGAAATTCGGGCGTCGCGCTCATGGTGGTTCTCCTTGGGTTCGTGCGCTACCGTAGCCCCGGTGGTGAACCTCCTCCATCGGCAGGCACCTACAGTCACACGCGCTTCGCGGCGATGGCATTCGCCAGGAAGGCCTTGCAGCATCGTGGGCCACTTCCCTCCATCCGCGTCAACAGCCCCGCGTCAACAGCCCCCGGCAGGCAGGAGTAACGCCATGGCAGCGAAGAAGACCAGGACCCGCTCCATGACTCGCCGCAAGGCTACCCATGCGGCAACCCGCGCATCCGCCCGCAAGGCGGCCTCGCGCAAGCCGGTCGCGAAGAAGGCAAAGGCCCTGCGCCGGAAGAAGACCGGGATGGGGACGAAGCGCAGGAATCCACCGAAGTCCGCCGCATCTTCACGGCGGAAGACACGACCTGCGTCCAGCGCCAGCGCCGCACCGGCTCGCTCTCGCCAGGACACCTCCCTCGAGCCGGTTGGCCTCAGGCAACTGCTGGTCCAGGAACTTCGCGAGATCCACGACGCCGAGAACCAGCTGCTGCGCCTGATCCCGCGCCTTGCGCGGGCCGCGGACTCGGACGCGCTGCGCCATCTTTTCGAGGAACGCCGCGCCGAAGGCGAGCACATCGTCATCGACGTGGAGGAGGCGCTCGAACGCCTGGGCGCCACGCCCGGCCGCCAGAAGAACATCGCCGCCGAAGGCCTGGTCAGTGACCTGCGCGAACACGTGCAGGAGATCGAACAGGGTCCCGCCCTGGACACCGTGATGATCGCCGGCCTGCAGAAGGCCGAACACTACTGCATCGCGTCATGGGGCACGGCCAAGTCGCTGGCGGCCGCCGCTGGCCAGGGGCAGTTCGTTGGTGCGATGGAACGTGCGCTGGAGGAGGGCCACCTCTATGACGAGCGGCTGACTGAACTGGCCATGGACGAGATCACGCCCGCCCTGGGCGGCAGACGCGTCGCACAGGAACAGGGCGCGGGCCACGAAAGCACGATGGAGGGAGACGGCGCGGACGCCGGTGAGGAGGGCCACGGCCAGGAATTCCCCTTCTCCGCCACATTCGAGCGTTCCCCCATGCGTCGCAAGGCCGTCTCCACGGTGCCTTTCCAGTCCATCGAAGAAGACGCGGAAAACAAGCAGGAGCAGCTCGAGAAGCGCGGCCGCGGCACGGTGCGCAGGGGCCGCGACAACTGACGCGTCACGGCGCCCGCACGCTGGCCGTCACGTCATCTCGTTCCAGGCAACGTAGGCGTTTCGCCTACAGCCGCTTTGGCACGCGTCGCCTGTCGACACAACTCGCCCGGGACCAGCATCCGTGGTCCACATCGTCCCATCCAAACCACGACATACCGCGGAGAACGATCACATGGCATCGAACAGCAGGGCACGCGCCAAGTCTTCCTCGTCGTCGAAGAAGGAATCCCCGGATCTGCAGGAGATCCTGGTCACCGAACTGCAGGAAATCCACAGCGCCGAGAAGCAGCTTGCGCGCCTGATCCCGCGCCTGGCGAAGGCGGCGGACAATGAAACGCTGCAGGAATGCATCGAGGAACGCCTCGAGGAGGGCGAGCAGATCCTCGCGGACGTGGAGTCCGCGCTCGAGGAACTGGAAGCCACGCCCGGCCGCAAGAAGAACGTGGCCGCCGAGGGCCTCGTCAACGACATGAAGGAACACGTGCAGGAACTGCAGCAGGGCCCGGCGCTGGACACGGTGCTCATCGGCGCGCTGCAGAAGACCGAGCATTACTGCATGGCCGCCTGGGGCACGGTGAAGGCCCTTGCGCAGGCCACCGGCCAGCAGGACCTCGTCGGCGCGATGGAACGCGCGCTGGAGGAGGGCAGCGCCTACGACGAGCGCCTGACCCAGCTCGCCGAATCCGAGATCACGCCGGAACTGCAGTCGCAGGGCGAGGGCATGGAGGCGGAGGAGGATGAAGACAGGCTGGACGCCTCGCTGGGTGGCGCCCAGATGCGCCGCGGCAAGGGTCGTTCACACGGCGTGGGCCACAGGGCTCGCTAGTCCATTCCGTCAGCGGCCGGGCATCGTGCTGATGCCCGGCGCCGTTCCGCAGGAGTGACTTCAGGGACGGGCTGGAAGGTCCGGCCGCGGCCGCGCGGCGCCCTGGCCGGAGGCGGCGACCTGTTGCGGGAGATCGGCCTCCGCAAGCAAAGGCCTCCTTGGCTATCCTTTCGCGGTGAACTCCGCCGCCCCAGGGCAACCGTCCTCCTCCCTCTCTCCCCGCCGCGTCATCGCCCACCTCGACATGGATGCCTTCTTCGCGTCCGTCGAGCTGCTGCGCTACCCGCAGCTCAAGGGCCTGCCGGTCGTGATCGGCGGCGCGCGCCGCCACGAGGACGACCTGCTGGCCCGTGCCCGCGAGCGCCACCCCGGCCGCGACTGGTCGAGGGCCACGCTGGCCGACATCCCCCTCGACGTCTTCCCGCGCCTGTCCGGATACGTCGGCCGCGGCGTGATCACCACCGCCACCTACCCTGCCCGCCAGTTCGGCGTGGGCTCGGCCATGGGCCTGATGAAGGCCGCCAAGCTCTGCCCCGACTGCATCCTGCTGCCGGTGGACTTCGACGAGGTCCGCCGCTACTCGCGCCTGTTCAAGCAGGCCATCCGCGAGATCGCGCCGGTGATCCAGGACCGCGGCATCGACGAGGTGTACATCGACCTGACCGAGGTGCCGGGCGTGGAGGAGCAGGGCGGCCGCGCGCTGGCCGAACGCATCCAGCGCCGCATCTTCGAGACCACCAGGCTGACCTGCTCCATCGGCGTGGCGCCGAACAAGCTGCTGGCCAAGCTGGCCAGCGAGTTCAACAAGCCCAACGGCATCACGGTCATCACCCTGGATGACCTCGAAACCAGGATCTGGCCGCTGCCCTGCCGCAAGGTGAACGGCATCGGCCCGCGCACGGACGAGAAGCTCAGGTCCCTGGGCATCCACACGGTGGGCGAGCTGGCGGCGCGCGATCGCGAGTGGCTGATCGAGCGCTTCGGCAGGAGCTACGGCGCCTGGCTGCACGACATCAGCCACGGCCGCGACGACCGCCCGGTGGTCACCGAAAGCGAGCCGGTGAGCATGAGCCGCGAGACCACCTTCGAGCGCGACCTGCACGTGGTGAGGGACCGCGCCGAACTGGGCGCCATCTTCACCCGCCTGTGCGAGCAGGTGGCGGCGGACCTCAGGCGCAAGGGCTACGTGGGCCGCACCATCGGCGTGAAGCTGCGCTTCGACAACTTCCGGACGGTGACGCGCGACACCACCATCGACGAATACACCGCCGACGCGGCCGCGATCCGCCGCTACGCGGGACTGGGGCTGAAGCGCATCGACCTGTCGCGCCGCATCCGCCTGCTGGGGGTACGGGTAGGGAAGCTGGCGAGATTGCAGCCCCGGACCTGGGGGCCGCCAGCCGGCCAGCCACCGGACTGCTCCGGCACCTGAAATCTGGCTCAAAGGCCCGAATGGGCTGCCTCGGACCGGTTGCAGCTGTGGGGCAATCGGGTACCAGGGGAAAACAGGACTCCCTCCTATTGCCGGCCTTATACCATACTTGGTATCGTGCCAACCCTTGCGATCCACCGCGATGCAGCCGACGACCTCCAGGCGATCAAGGCAGATGGGGATGTCGCTGGACACGCGGCCATCTTGGCCTTTCTTCAGCAGGCCAAGTGCGACCGCGCCCTGCTGGAGACCCTCTCCGAAGACTGGTTCGGCGAGGGGGAGGCGGCTTCGTACTCCGTCCGCAAGGTTGTCTCGCTGCATCGGAGGGGCAGGAAGCTTTGGCGCGTAAGAGTGCTGACCTTGAAGGGACTCGCGACGAAGTACCGGGTGCTCTACACCTTCACGGAGGACCAGCGGACCTACTTCGTACTGGGAGTGGTTCCGCGGGAATTCGCCTATGACCAAGACCATCCTCGTATCAGGAGACTCATCGCTGTCTACGACGGCCTCGGCATTGCCTGAGGGCATGACGCGCAGCTTTCAGCCCGTTGCGGAAACCCGCGGTGCCCGCGTCGTGGTACTTGAGCCCGTCACGGTCGATGCTCCGCTGCCAGCGGATTTTGTCGACATCGATCATCTCGTTGAGCAGGAAGAGCAGGACGAGGCTGTGCGGCAGGCGATCGCGGGCGCCCGCAGGCAGATCGCCGAAGATTACTACCAGGACGGTGAAAGGCCGCTGTCGTGGTACCGGCTGCAGAAGGGTTGGTCACAGAAGGAACTCGCAACGAGGTTGGGCACGAGCCAGTCGTATATCGCGCGCCTCGAGGCTGGAAGCATCGATCCCCAGGTCAGCACCCTCCATCGTCTGGCGGAGGTGCTGGATGTGCCGCCGGAATCACTTCTTCATGTTCTGTCAAAGGGAGTGCGTCGTTCGTGAGCGAGCAGCCGGTCATGTGGGCGACCTTCTGCGACGATGTCCGGCAGGAGGTGGGCAACAAGCTCTCCTATATCGGCGTTTACGGCCCGGAGCTCATCGTGCCTTCGTTTCCGGCGACGCTGCCCAAGCTCTGCTGCGTGTTCAACCTGCGCATCTCACCCGAATGCATGCCTCGGAAACTTGCCTTCCGGCTATACCGCGACGAGGAGATCATCTTCGAGGCCGAGCAGCCTCCCGCGAGCGAAGAGGCCCTGAAGGAACTGGCATTGCGTATCGATGACTCGCAATGGATATGGATCGCCCTGGTTGCCCAGCTTGCACCCTTCCAGATCCCAAGGGCCGCCGTGCTGCGGGCTCGCGCCATGGTGGATGACCAGGAAGTAAAGGGCGGTGCCCTGCGGCTCCGGGCCCTGTCGCAACCCAACCCGGCAACGAAACGCAACCAGTAGTTCCGCCCCCCGCGTCCTCGGCGACTGCGTGCTACGCTCCGCGCCATGGCAACCACCCCCAGTGAAACCGGCCCGGCGCTCGCCATCCTGATCGACGCGGACAACGCCAACCCCGCCATCGTGCGCGGCCTGATCGACGAGGTGGCCAAGCTTGGCCGCGCCACGGTGCGCCGCATCTACGGTGACTGGACGGCACCGAACCTGGCCTCGTGGAAGAAGGTGCTGCTCGAGCACTCGCTGCAGCCCATCCAGCAGTTCGCCTACACGCAGGGCAAGAACGCCACCGACAGCGCGCTGATCATCGACGCGATGGACCTCCTGTACGCGGGCAACGTGGACGGCTTCTGCATCGTCTCCAGCGACAGCGACTTCACGCGCCTGGCCTCGCGGCTGAAGGAGTCGGGCAAGCGCGTTTACGGCTTCGGCGAGAAGAAGACGCCGCGTCCCTTCGTCGCCGCCTGCGACCGCTTCATCTACACCGAGGTGTTCACCAGGGCGCCGGGGCAGGCGCCGAGCCGCAAGGCCGCGGCAGAGCTGGACCGCGACCGCGAGTTCCTGGAGCTGGTCGGCGGCGCGGTGGACGATGCTTCGGACGATTCGGGCTGGGCGCACCTGGGCGTGGTCGGCAGCATCCTCACCAAGAAGGAACCGGACTTCGACCCTCGCAACTACGGCTACTCCAAGCTCAGCGACCTGCTGGAGGCCTCAAGGCACTTCGAGGTGCGCCGGCAGGAGCAGGTGGTGCAGGTGAGGCGGCGGGGGAAGTAGTTTCCAGACGCACCGGGTTCTTGCGGCCAGGTCGTCCGGCAGCGGCGCGGGCGGCCACGTCCGCGTTCCTCAATCTTCTCCCATGAGGCCGTCATCCAGGGCTCTGCGGACGCTCTCCAGGTCCGCCCACAGCAGCACATCGAGCTCGCGGACCTGTTCCGCGGAAAGGATGTCTCCCACGCGGGGGCGCATTACCCGGTACTGGTCCTGCCGCACCTCGCCCAGCGGATCGATCAGCACCGCCGGGTTCTCGACGCGCACCAGCACGGCCCACGTCCACTTCCGTTGTCCGCGAT
>QGUX01000049.1 GCA_003242275.1 Pseudomonadota bacterium
CAGCGCGCCTATGAGCTGGCGCGCTGGCTGCACGGCTACAACTGGCATCGGCCGCATGCCAGCTTGGCAGGCCAGCCGCCCATCTCCAGAATCGGTCTCAACAGGAACAACCTGTTGAGACTCCACAACTAGCCCGCTGCGGCCGGCGCGGGACCGCCTGCTAGAATCGCCCGATGCAAGTCCGATCCCTCCTGCTGGCGCTGCTGTGCGCGGCGCTCGTGCCCGCCTGCGCGACCCTTCCACCCGGCGAGCGCGATCCGCGCGACCCCTTCGAGCGCGTGAACCGCTCCGTCTACCGCTTCAACGACACCCTGGACCGCAAGGTGGCGCGTCCGGTGGCGCGGGCCTACGTGAAGGTGACGCCGCAGCCGGTGCGCAGCGGCGTGAGCAATTTCTTCCGCAACCTGAACTTGCCCACCGTGATGGTGAACAGCCTGCTGCAGGCCAAGCCGGTGGCCTTCCTCACCGAAACCCTGCGGCTGGTGGTGAACACCACCATCGGTATCGGCGGCCTGTTCGATCCGGCCTCGCAGCTCGGCATTCCCTCCAGCGACGAGGACTTCGGCCAGACGCTGGGGCGCTGGGGCGTGCCGCCGGGACCCTACATGGTGCTGCCCGTGCTCGGCCCCTCCACGGCACGCGATTCAGTGGGCCTGGTGGGCGACCAGCTCACCGACCCGAAGTACTACCTGCTCGATGACTTCTGGGTCGGCTTCGGGATCACCGTGGCCGGCCTGATCGACACGCGCGCAGCCCTGCTCGGCACCGACGAGGTGCTGCAGCGCTCCTTCGACCCCTACGTCTTCATGCGCAATGCCTACCTGCAGCGGCGCGACTTCCAGGTGCGCGATGGCGCCGGCCAGGGCGATGCCGACGACTTCGAACTGTTCGAGTTCGAAGAGGAGGAGGACGCGCCGATGGACGGCGGCACGGACGACGCCGCTCCGGAGCAGTAGGGGCAACGGGATCCCGCCGCCGGCGAGGCGCCGGTGGCGCGGCTCAGTCCGCCGGTCCGAGCACCGGCCCGGCGCCCGTCAGCGCCGCCAGCGCGCGCAGCCGCGCCGGCACGCCCTTGAACACCAGATCATTGCCCTGGTGGCGGCAATACGCCTTCCAGGCCACCAGCAGCGCCAGCCCGGCGCTGTCGGCGGCGTCCACGCCCGAAAGGTCGGCCTCGACGGCCGTGCCGAGCAGGCCGCCGGTCTCCAGCTCCTTCCACAGCCAGGGCGCGCTCTCCAGTGTCAGCGCGCCCGACAGCACGCAGCGCCCGCCGCCGCGGTCGGCAAGTTGTGAAATGCCGCCTGACGTACTCAAGGCGCGGGCGCCTTCACCTGGCCCGACTCCAGCCGCGCGAGCAGCGCGTCGAGGCCCTTCTGGTCGATCTCGGCGCCGAAATCCTCGCGGAAGCTGCGCACGTAGCTGATGCCCTCGATCACCACGTCCCACACCTTCCAGCCCTGCGCGGTCTTGCGCAGGCTGTAGGACACCGCCACCGCGGCGCCGTTGGAACGGCGGATCTCGGTGTCGACGCTGGCGCGATCGGCGTTGGGATCGCCGCGGAAGGGCTTGATGCGCAGGTTGTCGGCGGTGAAGTCGAGCAGCGCATCGCCGTAGGTGGTCAGCAGCGACCTGTAGAAGGCGTCGACGAAGCGCTTCCTTTGCTCCGGCGTGGCCGTGCGCCAGTGCTTGCCCAGCACCTGCTGGGCCGCGTACTGCACGTCCACGTGCGGCAGGAACTTCTCGTCGATCACCTTGTAGAGCCCGCTGATGTCGCGCTTGTAGGCGGCACGGTTGGCGTCGAGGTCGGCCAGCAGCAGCTGGGCGCTGGTCTCCACCAGCCGGTGCGGGTTGGTGTTGTCGACGGCCGGCGCCTCGCCGGAGAAGGCGGGGGCCGACACCGACAGCAGCAGCGCACCCACGAGGCCCGCGCGGCGCGTGATGGACATCGGATTCATCGTCACTCCTCCTTGTTGCCGCCGCCGGCGATGGCCGAGAACAGGCGGTTGATCAGCTTCTCCAGCACCATCGCCGACTGCGTGTTCTCGATCAGGCTGCCCTGGGTGAGGTAGGTCTCCGATCCGCCGGCGTCCAGCGCCACGTACTTGGCGCCCAGCAGGCCCGCCGTCTCGATGCTGGCCCAGCTGTCGTCCGGGATTTGCGAGTAGCGCTCGTCGATGGTCATGGTCACCACCGCGCGGTAGTCGCTCTGGTCGAAGCCCACGCTGGTCACCCGTCCCACCGTCACGCCCGCCATGCTCACCGGCGCTCCGGCCTGCAGGTCGCCGACGTTCTCGAAGCGCGCCACCACCTGGTAGCCCGAGGGCTGCGACAGCACGCCGAGCTTGCTGCCCGGCAGCTGGGTAGTCAGGAAGGCCAGCGCCGCAAAGCCCAGCAGCACGAACAGGCCGGTGCCGATCTCGAGGCTGCGTTCGTTTCTCATGGATGCATTCTCCGCTGTGGCGCTGAACGGTCCCTTAACCTAGAGAAAGGCGGCCGTCAGCATGTAGTCGAAAACCAGCACCAGCACCGAGGAGGAGATCACGGTACGGGTCGTGGCCAGGCCCACCCCCTCGGCCGTGGGCTGCGCGTGGTAGCCGTTGTACACGGCCATCAGGGTGCAGGTGGCGCCGAACACCAGCGACTTGACCAGACCCTCGTTGACGTCGGCGAAATCGACGCTGCGCTGCAGCTGGGACCAGAAGGTGCCCGGATCCACGCCCATCACCGACACGCCGATCAGCTGCGTGCCGAACAGGCCGAGGATGTCGAAGATGGCCACCAGCAGCGGCATCGCGATCAGCCCGCCCAGGAACCGTGGCGCGGCCACGTAGCGCATCGGATCCACCGCCATCACCTGCATGGCGGTGAGCTGGTCGGTGGCGCGCATCAGGCCGATCTCCGAGGCCAGCGAGGTGCCGGCGCGTCCGGCGAACAGCAGCGCGGTGAGCACCGGGCCCAGCTCCTTGACCAGCGCCAGGCCCGCGGCCACCCCCAGCGCGGACTCGCTGCCGAAGCGCGCCAGCATGTCGGAGAAGGCCAGGCCCATGATCATGCCCACCACCAGGCCCGAGAGCATGATGATGATCAGCGAGCGCGCGCCGCTGTTGTAGATCTGGCGCACGATCAGCGAGGGCCGGCGCAGCGCCGGCACGCACGCGGCGATGAGCCGCAGGAAGAACAGCGCCACCGCGCCGACGGTGCGGATGGCGTTCATGGACGTCCCTCCCCGGCCGCCTGGTCGATGGGGTCGGCGCCGCGTGCGGGCCGGGCGGCGCGCGGCGGCCGGATGTCCGAGGCATCCAGCAGCGACTGGATGTAGTCGCCGGCCGGATAGTGGAACGACACCGGGCCGTCGGCATCGCCCTGCATGAACTGGCGCACGGCGGGATCGGTGCTGGCGTTCAGCTCGGGCGTGGTGCCCTGCGCCACCACGCGGCCGCCGGCCAGCAGGTAGCTGTAGTCGGCGATGCTGCCCACCTCGGCCACGTCGTGCGACACCACGATGCTGGTGATGCCCAGCGCGTCGTTCAGGTGCTTGATCAGGCGCAGCACCACGCCCATGGACACCGGGTCCAGGCCCACGAAGGGCTCGTCGTAGATCAGCACCTCGGGGTCGAGCACGATGGCGCGCGCCAGCGCCACGCGCCGCGCCATGCCGCCGGAGAGCTCCTGCGGCATCAGTTGCGCCGCGCCGCGCAGCCCGACGGCCTCGAGCTTCATCAGCACCAGCCGCCGCAGCACCGGCTCGGGCAGCCGCCCGTGCTCGCGCACCGGGAAGGCCACGTTCTCGAACACGTTCATGTCGGTGAGCAGCGCGCCGTTCTGGAACAGCACGCCGAGCCGCCGGCGCAGCGCGAACAGGCCGCTGCGCGACAGGGTGGAGACTTCCTGGTCGAGCACGCGCACCGTGCCCGCGTCCGCCCGCGCCTGCCCGGTGAGCAGGCGCAGCAGCGTGGTCTTGCCGGTGCCGCTGGGGCCCATCACCGCGGTGATGCTGCCCCGGCGCACCGACAGGTCCAGCCCGTCGAAGATCCGCCGCGGGCCCGCGCTGTAGCGGACCCCGCGGACATCGACCACCAGCGGGGTCGCCGACGCCTCGCTCACGTCAAGCGTCTCAGGTCTTCGACGCCTGGAAGATGCTCTCGATCGCCTGGTCGAGCGCCTGGTTGAACTCGGCGTCCGACTGCTGCGCGGTCAACCCCTCGGTGAGCGCGCGCGAGAAGCTGGCCACCACGCCGTTCTGCTTCGCCAGGCGGGCATTGGCCTCGGCGCGCGTGTAGCCGCCCGACAGCGCCACCACCTTCAGCACGCGCGGGTGCTCGACGAGGTCGCGGTAGAAGTTGTCCACGTCGGGCAGGGTGAGCTTGAGCATCACCTGCTGGCCTTCCGGCAGCCGGTCGAGCTCCTTGAGGATTTCCTCCTTCAGCAGCTTCTCGGCACCGGCCTTGTCCGGGCACTTGATGTCCACCTCGGGCTCGACGATGGGCACCAGGCCGTGCGAGAGCACCTGCCGGGCCACCTCGAACTGCTGCGCCACCACGGCGCGGATGCCCCCGGCATTGGCCTGCTTGATCACCGAGCGCTCCTTGGTGCCGAAGATGCCCTTGGCCTTCGCGCGCTCCAGCAGCGCGTCCAGGCCCGGCATGGGCTTCATCAGCTGCACGCCGTCGGCCTCCTCGGCCAGGCCCTTGTCGATCTTCAGGAACGGCACCACCTGCTTCCTCGTCCACAGGTACTCGGCGGTGGGCACCCCCTGGATGTCCCGGTCCATGGTCTGCTCGAACAGGATGGCGCCGATGATGCGCTCGCCGTTGAAGGCCGGGCTGGTGATGATCCGCGTGCGCATGGCATGGATCAGGTCGAACATCCCGGCCTCGCCCGACCAGGAGTTCTCGGGGATGCCATACAGCTTCAGCGCCTTCGGGGTGCTGCCGCCGCTCTGGTCCAGCGCCGCGATGAAACCGGGCTGGTTCCTGATCCGGGCGGCCTGCTGCTCGAAATTGCTCATGAGTTGTCCTTGGAAATGAGTCTGGCAAGCGGGAAGCGCATGTTAGGGTGCGCCAGATGCCGAGGCAAATTCGCCGGGCGCGCGTACCCTTCCCCGGAGCGCTCGCAACGGCCTGATTGGACGGCAGATTGCGCGCTGCACGATGCGCCGGTGTCCCGGCCGGCGGCCACCCGGGAACGAGCTCCCCGGGGCGCCGGTGGCGATGACAGGCGGGGTATATGGGACTAAAATTGTCCTGTATTGGACCCCCGCCCACTCACCCACCGGATCCCGCCGTGCTACGCATCAGCAAACTGACGGACTACGCCACCGTGATCCTCGCGATGCTGGCGCGCGAGGACGGCGAGCGCCGGGCGGCGGCCGACATCGCCCGCCAGTGCCAGCTTGCGCTGCCCACGGTCAGCAAGCTGCTCAAGCAGCTGCACCGGGCGGGGCTGGTGGACTCCACCCGTGGCTTCAGGGGCGGCTACCGCCTCGCCCGCCCGGCGCGGCAGATCAGCGCCGCGGCCATCCTGGACGCGCTGGAGGGCCCGCTGGCCATCACCGAGTGCGCCACCGGCGCGCACAGCCGCTGCGACCTGCAGGCCAGCTGCGCCGTGGGCGGCAGCTGGCAGCGCATCAACCAGGCCATCCGCCAGTCGCTGGAGGAGATCACGCTGGCCGAGCTGGCCGGCCTGGAAAGCAACCCGCGGCATTTCGCCCTGTTCGACGTGCGCCTGCGCAACGGCGTGGTGGCGGGCGCCAACCGATAGGATTCCCATGAGCACCGACCCGCAACTCTCCGCCGTCCTCGCCCGCGGCTACCAGCATGGCTTCGTGACGGACATCGAGTCCGACACGCTGCCGCCGGGGCTGGACGAGGAAACCGTCCGCCACATCTCGGCGAAGAAGAACGAGCCGCAGTTCCTGCTCGACTGGCGCCTGCGCGCGCTGGAGCGCTGGCTGACGATGAAGGAGCCGCACTGGCCCAAGGTGCACTACCCGCCCATCGACTACCAGGCCATCTCCTACTACTCGGCGCCGAAGCTCAATGCCAACGCCCCGAAGAGCCTGGACGAGGTGGACCCGAAGCTGCTGGCCACCTACGAGAAGCTGGGCGTGCCGCTGCACGAGCGGGCGCGCCTCGCGGGCGTGGCCGTGGACGCGGTGTTCGACAGCGTATCGGTGGCCACCACCTTCAAGGAACGCCTGGCCGCCGCCGGCGTGATCTTCTGTCCCATTTCCGAGGCGGTGCAGAAGCACCCGGAGCTGGTCGAGCAGTACCTGGGCACGGTGGTGCCCTATGGCGACAACTTCTTCGCCGCGCTGAACTCGGCCGTGTTCACCGACGGTTCGTTCGTGTACGTGCCGCCGGGCGTGCGCTGCCCGATGGAGCTGTCCACCTACTTCCGCATCAACGCCGCCAGGACCGGCCAGTTCGAGCGCACGCTGATCATCGCCGATCGCGGCAGCTACGTGAGCTACCTGGAGGGCTGCACGGCGCCGATGCGCGACGAGAACCAGCTGCATGCCGCGGTGGTGGAGCTGGTGGCGCTGGATGACGCCGAGATCAAGTACTCCACGGTGCAGAACTGGTACCCCGGCGATGCCGAGGGCCGGGGCGGCATCTACAACTTCGTCACCAAGCGCGGCGAGTGCCGCGGGCGCAACTCGAAGATCTCCTGGACGCAGGTGGAGACCGGCTCGGCCATCACCTGGAAGTACCCCAGCTGCGTGCTGCGCGGGGAGAACTCGGTGGGCGAGTTCTACTCGGTGGCGGTGACCAACAACCGCCAGCAGGCCGACACCGGCACCAAGATGATCCACATCGGCGCCAACACCAGGAGCACCATCATTTCCAAGGGCATCTCCGCCGGCAGGGCGCAGAACACCTACCGGGGACTGGTGTCGGTGATGCCCGGCGCCAGCGGCGCGCGCAACTTCACCCAGTGCGACTCGCTGCTGATCGGCAGCGAGTGCGGCGCGCACACCGTGCCCTACATCGAAGTGAAGAACCCCGAGGCCGTGGTCGAGCACGAAGCCAGCACCTCGAAGATCAGCGAGGACCAGCTCTTCTACTGCCTGCAACGCGGCCTCTCCGGGGAGGACGCGGTCAACATGATCGTCAGTGGCTTCTGCCGCACCGTGCTGCGCGAGCTCCCGATGGAGTTCGCGGTCGAGGCGCAGAACCTGCTGGCCGTGAGCCTTGAAGGAGCCGTCGGATAATGACCACTGCCCTGCTTTCCATCCGTGACCTGCACGTGCGCGTCGGCGAACGCGAGGTGCTGCGCGGCATCAACCTCGACCTGCCCGCCGGGCAGGTGCACGCCATCATGGGCCCCAATGGCTCGGGCAAGAGCTCGCTGTCGCATGTGCTGGCGGGCAAGCCCGGCTACGAGGTGCTCTCCGGCAGCGTCACCTACGGCGGCCAGGACCTGCTGGCGCTGGCGCCGGAGCAGCGCGCCCGCGCCGGCCTGTTCCTGGGCTTCCAGTACCCGGTGGAGATCCCCGGCGTGAACAATGCCTACCTGCTGCGCGCGGCGCTGAACGCCGCCCGCCGCGAGCGCGGCGAGAGCGAGATCGACGCCTTCGACTTCCTCACGCTGGTGAAGGAGCGCATGGCGCTGATGAAGATGGACGAGTCCTTCCTCTCGCGCGGCGTCAACGAGGGCTTCTCCGGCGGCGAGAAGAAGCGCAACGAGATCCTGCAGATGCTGGTGCTCGAGCCGCGCGTGGCCATCCTCGACGAGACCGACTCGGGCCTGGACATCGACGCGTTGAAGGTGGTGGCCACCGGCATCAACACCCTGCGCTCCCCGGAACGCGCCATCCTGCTGGTCACCCACTACCAGCGCCTGCTCGACCACGTGGTGCCGGATGCGGTGCACGTGCTGGTGGGTGGCCGCATCGTCAGGAGCGGCGGGGCCGAACTGGCGCGCGAGCTGGAGGCGCGCGGCTACGACTGGCTGCTCGAGGCCGCATGAACGCAGCCACCGCACCCCGTCCCGCCCCGCCGCCGGGCAGCATGAGCAATGCCGCGTACGAGCAGCGGCTGCGCGATGCCGTGATGGACGCCGCGCCGGTGCTGAACTCCCGGCTCCTGCCGGTGAGCGTGCGCAGCGCGGCGCTGAACCGCGCCCTGGCCGCCGGCCTGCCGCAGCTGCGCGACGACCTGTGGCGCTATGCCGACCTGCGCTACCTGGGCTCGGCCGCGCTGGCGCCGGTGGCGCCCGAGCCGGCCGAATCGCTGCAGGGCGCCATCCTGCCGCTGCTGCCGCCGCGCATCGAGGGTTTCACCCGGCTGGTGTACGGCAACGGCCGGCTGCAGGCGGCGCTGTCGGATGCCTGCGACGCGCTGCAGCCCTCCGCCCTGCCGCTGGTACCCGAGCGCACGCGCCACGAGCGCTTCGGCTGGTTGAACGACGCCTTCGCCACCGACATCGCGCGCCTGGTGGTGGCGCAGCCGCTCAAGCTCGAAGTGATCTTCGCCGCAACGCCCGGCACGACGCGCCAGGCCGTGTACCCGCGCCTTGAGCTGCAGCTCGCCCCGGGCACGCCGCTGGTGCTCGTGGAACGGCACCTGGGCAGCACCGGCGCGGAAGGCACCATCAATGCCGCGATCCAGATCCATGCCGGCGCCGGCAGTCAGGTGCAGCACCTGCGCTGGCAGGGCCTCGCCACCGACGCGCAGTTCCTCGACACCGTGCAGCTCGCCGTGGACCGCGACGCGCGCTACGCGCTGACCCAGCTCTCCATGGGTGCCCGCACCGCACGCACTTCCCTGCGCGCGGCGCTGTTCGGCGCGGGCGCGCAGTTCGACCTGCGCGCGGTGGCGCTGGCCGCGGGCCGGCGCACGCTGGACCACTCGCTGCTGGTCGACCATTTGGGCAGGCACACCGCCAGCAACCAGGTGTTCCGCGCCATCGCACGCGGGCAGGCGCACATCGCCTGCCGCAGCCGCGTGGAGATCGCCACCAGCGCGGCCGGCGCCAGCTCGCAGCAGTCGCTGAAGGGCCTGCTCGACGGCGCCGGCGCCGAGATCGACCTCAGGCCCCAGCTCGAGATCCACACCGACGAGGTGCGCGCCAGCCATGGCGCCACCACCGGCGCGCTCGACCCGGCCATGCAGTTCTACCTGCACTCGCGCGGCCTCGACGCCGACACGGCGCGCGCGCTGCTGGAATGGGCCTTCCTCGAGGATGCGCTGGCCGGCATCGAGCCTGCGGCGCTGCGCCTCGCCGCCGAGCGCGGCGCGGCCGCGGCGCTGGGCAGCGCCATCGCCGGCGAACTGGTGGAGGAGCCGCGATGAGCGTGGTGCGCCTGCACGCCTCGCATGGCTACGACGTGGCCGCGCTGCGCGGGCACTTCCCCATCCTCGACCAGCAGGTCAACGGCAAGCCGCTGGCCTACCTCGACAACGGCGCCTCCACGCAGGCGCCGCGCGCGGTGATCGAAGCGGTGGCGCATTACCAGGCCCACCTGCACGCCAACGTGCACCGCGGCGTGCACACCCTGAGCCAGCTCGCCACCGATGCCTACGAGGGCGCGCGCGAGCGCGTGCGCCGCTTCCTCAACGCGGCCTCCACCCGCGAGATCATCTTCACCCGCGGCACCACCGAGTCCATCAACCTGGTGGCCAATGCCTGGGGCCGCGCCACGCTGGGGCCGGACGACGAGATCATCGTCACCGCGCTGGAGCACCACGCCAACCTCGTGCCTTGGCAACTCGTGGCGCGCGAGAAGGGTGTGCGGCTGCGCGTGGCGCCCATCGACGAAACCGGCCAGCTGCGCTTCGAGGCCTTCCAGGCGCTGCTGAACGAGCGCACCCGCCTGGTCGCCATCGCGCACGTATCCAATGCGCTGGGCACCGTGCTGCCGGTCAAGCGCGTGATCGACGCCGCGCACCAGGCCGGCGTGCCGGTGCTGGTGGACGGCGCGCAGGCCGTCGCGCACATTCCCGTGGACGTGCGGGCGCTGGACGTGGACTTCTACGCCTTCTCCGGCCACAAGCTCTACGGCCCCACCGGCATCGGCGTGCTGTACGGCCGCGAGCGGCTGCTCGAGGCCATGCCACCGTGGATGGGCGGCGGCGACATGATCCGCACCGTGTCGTACGAGGGCAGCACCTGGAACGACCTGCCATACAAGTTCGAGGCCGGCACGCCCAACATCAGCGGCGCGGTGGGCCTGGCCGCGGCGATGGACTTCCTCGAGGAACTGGGCATCGACAAGGCCGCCGCGCACGAGCACCAGCTGCTCACCGCCGCCACCGCCGCGCTGATGCGCATCCCCGGCGTGCACATCCACGGCACCGCCGAGGACAAGGGTCCGGTGCTCTCGTTCACGGTCAACGGCATCCACCCGCACGATCTCGGCACCATCCTCGACCACGAGGGCGTGGCCATCCGCGCCGGGCACCATTGCGCGATGCCGCTGATGGACCTGCTGGGACTGCCGGCGACGGCGCGCGCCTCCTTCGCCTGCTACAACACGCTGGCCGAGGTGCACCAGCTCGAGAACGCGGTGCGCCGCGCGGTGGAGGTGTTCCGCTGATGGAACTGACCGACCTGTACCGCGAGGTGATCCTCGACCACAACCGCCATCCGCGCAACTTCGGGCGGCTGGACCCGCACGACGGCGAGGCGAAGGGCCACAATCCGCTGTGCGGCGACCGCCTGACGCTGACGCTGCGCCGCGAGGGCGACCGCATCGCGGATCTGCGTTTCGAGGGCAACGGCTGCGCCATCTCGATGGCCTCGGCCTCGCTGATGACCGAGGCCGTCAAGGGCCGGTCGCGCGCCGAGGTCGACGCGCTGTTCGCGCGGGTGCACGCGCTGCTGACCGAACAGGGCGCCCCGGCCGACGGCCTCGGCAAGCTGGCGGCGCTGTCGGGAGTGCGCGAATTTCCCGCGCGGGTGAAGTGCGCCAGCCTGTGCTGGCACACGCTCAATGCCGCACTGGCCGGCGGCGACACGGTTTCCACGGAGTAGCGCCGTGTCACACGCCCACGAGAGTTTCGTGATCCAGCGCGAGGTGGACGCGGTGATGGTCCCGTCGGGCGTGCCCATCCGCCTGCAGCCCGGGCTGGCCGGCTTCATCAGCCAGGCGCTGGGCGGCAGCTTCACGCTGTACATCGAGGGCAACCTGTACCGCCTCTCCGGCGCCGACGCCGACGCCATCGGCAAGGAGCCGGTGAAGCCGCCCGAACTGCCGCCCGATGCCACCGAGGACGACGTGCGCGCGCTGGCGTGGAAGCAGATGAAAACCTGCTACGACCCGGAGATTCCGATCAACATCGTCGACTTGGGGCTGATCTACGAATGCGACGTCAGCACCAACGAGGACGGCACGCGCAGCATCGACGTGAAGATGACGCTGACCGCGCCGGGCTGCGGCATGGGCGACGTGCTGGTGGAGGACGTGAAGCACAAGCTCGAGCTGATCCCCACCGTGCGCGAGGCGCGCGTGGAACTGGTGTTCGACCCGCCGTGGCGGCGCGAGATGATGTCGCCGGCGGCGCAGCTGCAGACGGGAATGCTGTGAACGCGCAGGCGCCGAAATCCGCCAGCCACGTCATCGTGATGCGCCACGCGAACACGGTGGAGGACTTCGCCGGCCGCGATTTCGACCGGCCGCTCTCCCCGCAGGGACGCGCGGCCGCGCGCGAGGCCGCGCTGGCCATGCACTCGGCGGGGCACCATCCCGGCCCGCTGCTGGTCAGCGCCGCGCTGTCGGCGCGGCAGACCGCCGCGATCATCGCCACCGAGCTGCACATCCCGGACGACGACATCCAGGTTTCGGACGAGCTGTACGCGGCGCCGCCCGAGGTGCTCGAGGCACGCATCCGCGTGCTGGCCGTCCCCTACACGCTGGTGACGCTGGTCGGGCATGACCCCGGTGTCACCGACCTGGCGCGCTTCCTGGCGCAGCAGCCGGGCGCACCGGCGCTGCAGCCCGGCGAGTGGCGTTACCTGCCTTGGCCTCCGCCCTCATGACCGGCCTGCGCCACGTCCTCATTGCCCGCCACGCGCATGCCGAATGGCCGGACTGGCGCGGCCGCGACTTCGACCGGCCGCTCACGCCACGCGGCGAGGAGGATGCGGCCCGCGCGGCCGCCGCCATCCGCGCGGCCGGCCACAGGCCGGAGCTGGTGCTCGTCAGCCCGGCGCTGCGCACGCGCCAGACGGCCGGCATCATGGCCCGCGGTCTCGGCCTGGCGGACGACGCCCTGCGGCTGGTGGATGCGCTGTACAACGCCTCGCCGGCGGTGCTGGAGTCCGAGCTGCGCCAGGCCGCCCTGGGCGTGGATGGACTGGTGATGCTGGTGGCGCACAACCCCGGAGTCTCGTACCTCGCGCGGGCACTGGCCGGCGACCCGGCCGCGCCACCCTTTTCGCCCGCCGACTGGCGGTTGCTGCCCCTACGCTGAACCGGCCGGTTGTCGCCCCGCCGGCGCCGGCGGCGAGCCATCCATGCACTCGGAGATGACGCGCAGCACCTCGGCGAGGTTGCGGCAGTCGAGCTTCTCCATCATGCGCGCCTTGTACACCTCGACGGTGCGCGGGCTGATGCCCAGTTCCGCGGCGATGTGCCGGTTCTGCAGTCCCTGCGCGAACAGCCGCGCCACGTCGCGCTCGCGCGGCGTCAGCCGCTCGAAGCGGCCGCGATGGGCCTGGCGCGCCGCCTCGACCTTGTAGCTGGCCGCGTCGTGCGCGATGGCGTTGCGCAGCACGTCCACCAGCACGGCGTCGTCCACCGGCTTCTCGATGAAGTCGTAGGCGCCGTTCTTCATGGCCTCGCGCGTGGTGGTCACGTCGCCATGCGCGGTGAGCATCACCACCGGCAGCGAGAAGCCGCGCGCGGCCAGTTCGCGCTGCAGGTCGAGCCCGCTCATGCCGGGCATGCGCAGGTCGGTGAGCAGCACGCCGCGCCACTCGGGGCGGTAGGTCTCGAGGAAGGTCTCGGCGCTGGCGAACACCTGCGACAGGAAGCCCTTGAGCGAGAGCAGCAGCGAAATCGCGTCGCGGACCGACGCATCGTCATCGACGAAGTAGACGGTGGGTTGCATGGGTGGATTCTACCGATGGAAGACCGGACAACGCATTTCGAAGCAGGCGCCGCCCAGCAGGAGGCTGCGCCGGTACGTGAGGTCCCCGCCCTGCGCGCGCAGCAGGTTGCGGCTGATGGCCAGTCCCAGTCCCATGCCATCGGGCTTGGTGGTGTTGAACGGCTCGAAGATCTGCGGCAGCGCGTCCGCGGACACGCCCGGCCCGGCATCGTGGACGGCCACGAACACCTGTCCCTCCATGGCGCGCGCCTCGATCAGCAGCTCCCGCCCGCCGCCGCCCGCGGCCATGGCATCGATGGCGTTGGAGACCAGGTTGTGCAGCACCATCTCGATCTGCGTGCGGTCGGCGGCCGCCGGCGGCAGCTGGGGCGCCAGCACCTGCCTCGTGGCCACGCCCTGGCGGCGCAGGCGCGGCTCGAGCAGGTCCAGCACCGAGGCGCAGCAGGCGGCCACGTCCGCCGGATCCTTCACCAGGGTGCCGGTGCCCTGGTAGAAATCGCGCAGGCGGCGCATCACCTCGGCGGCACGGATGGCCTCGCGGGTGGCCTTCTCCAGCGTCTGCATCAGCCGGGAATCCCCCTGCGGATCCGGCCCGGACATGATCTGCGAGGCCTGCAGGTAGGACACCAGTGCGGTGATCGGCTGGTTCAGCTCGTGGGTCAGCGACGAGGCCATCTCGCCCGCCACCGCGAAGCGCATGGCGCGCGAGAGCTGCCGGTCGCGCTCCTGCGCGGCGATCCGCGCCCGCGCCCGCTCGGTCACGGCCACGCCCAGCAGCAGCCCGGTCACCGTCAGCGTCAGGGTCAGCATCTGCAGGTCGAGCAGCGGCGCGCCCTGCGGCTTGTCGTGCATGACCACCACGATGCAGACCTGGGTCACCAGGGCGGCCAGCAGCGCGCCGACTGCACCCCAGCGCACCGCCACCCAGATCATCGGCACGAACAGTGGATAGTAGGCGCGCAGTTCCTCGGACACGTCGAGCTCGAACAGCAGCGCCACGCACAGGACCAGCACCAGCGCCTGCAGCACCGCCAGCGGGATGCTGCCGCGGAACATGCCCACGGCCTCGCGCAGCGGCGCGGCCACCAGCAGCGGCGCCAGCATCAGGATGCCGTTGAGGTCACCGATCCAGTAGCGCGCCAGGCTGCCCAGCGCGGCGTCCAGCGGAATGGCCTTCCAGAGCACGAAGCTGCCCACGTACCCGAGCGCGGCCACCAGCGCCGCCACCGCGGCAGCGGCCACGAAGCGCATCGCCGGGGCCAGCGCGAGCAGCGCCTCCTGGGCCAGGGCCGGCCCGCGCGCGGCGGCCAGCCCGCCGTAGGTGAGCGCGATCCAGAGGGACGCGGCCACGTGCGGCGCCCAGCCGGCCGAGGCATCGCGCACCAGCGTCTCGGCCAGCAGGGCCGCGATGGCCGTGAAGGGTGCGCCGCGCACACCGGTCCACAGCAGGAACGCCACCGTCAGTCCGGCCTGCGGGCTCCACGGCGTGATGCCGAGCTTGAGCACGGGCTGCACATAGGTGATGGCATCCAGCGCCACATAGGCGGCGACGTAGAGCAGCGACAGCAGCCAGCGCGACATGTCGTGACACTAGCGGCAGCGGAACGCGGTGCCAACACGGCCGCGCCCGTAGGGGAACACCCACTTGCCGGGAATGCCCCTGCCCGCTGGAGTGGCCGGGCGCGTCGCTCACGCGCCGGCCCGACATCAGGACGGACCGCAACGGAGCGAACCTCCGCCGGGCTTGAGTGGACCCGGCGGAGGTTCAATCCCCTTCCCCTACTCCTGCGGCGCCACGTTGCGCACCTTGTACAGCCACTGGCCGTCCACGCGCACCACCTCGTCCCTGGACACGCCCACCGCACCCACGCGCGGCGGGTTGCCCGGGAAGGCGGTGAGCCAGTAGGCATGCACCAGCGCCGAGTCCGGCCCGGTGAACTCGATGCGGTGGTTGGCGATCATGTGCAGCGTGCCGCCCGGATTCTCGCCCTTCGCGGCGCGTTCCTCGCGCGACTTCCTCATGTCGGCAACGAACTTGTGCAGCGCCTCGCGACCCTCCATGCGCATGTTGCCCGCGTCGAACACGCCGTCCTCGGTGTACACCGCCGCGTAGCCGTCGGCATCGGCGGTGTCCAGCGTGCGCGCGTAGCGCCACATCAGCTCCTCGATCTGCCAGCGGTCCACGGCCCGCGCCGCGGTCTCCGGGTCGATGCCGCCGGCCGTCTTCGTGCAGCCCGACAGCAGGAAGCCCGCCAGGGCCAGCGCGCCGATGATGTTGCGTTCCTTCATTTCCCTCCCCCCTTCGTTGTTCCTGGTCGGGCGACCGGTCCGGCCGCTACTGCGGATGGATCTGCGCGCCGGCGATGTGGTCCTGGTAGTCCTCGTTGGCGCGCGCGACCAGATAGGCGTTCAGCGCCTCCACCTCGGCCTGGCCCAGCAGGTCCTTGAACGGCTGCATGCCCTTCTCACGCAGCTCGGGCGTGCTCTCCAGCACGATGGTGGCGAAGTTGCGGCGCGTCTCGGGCGTCATCCAGCGCAGGTCCTTCAGGCCGCCGATGGCGTTCTCGCCATGGCAGCGCGAGCAGGTCTCGCCGAAGATGCGCCGGCCCTCGCGCACCTGCGCCTCGGAGGCGCGCAGCGGCGGCGGCGCCGGGATCT
>QGUX01000050.1 GCA_003242275.1 Pseudomonadota bacterium
CCCAGGTGCTGTCCATCATGAGCGGCGAGTTCACCCGCCAGCAGTACGTCGGCGGCACCGAGCGGCCCGAGCTGGTCGCGCCGGAAGGCTGGACACTGGACCAGCACTTCCTGGAACTGCCCGGCCGCAAGGACATCCAGGTGGAGCTGGCCTTTGACTACAAGGAGAACGTGGCCGCCTATCCGGCCTGGCAGGACTACCTGCGCCGGCACCGGCCGCCGATGCTCATCGTCTGGGGAAGCAACGATCCGTTCTTCACCCCGGCGGGCGCGCGCGCCTACCTGCGCGACGTCCCCGCCGCGCAGCTCCACCTGTTCCAGACCGGCCACTTCGCGCTCGAGGAAAAGCTGCCCCAGATCGCGCCGCTGGTGGCCGGTTTCCTGTTGGCGCTGCAGCGGGGGGAGGCATGAAGCCCGCCATCACGGCACGGGCACCACGATGGAAACGTAGGTCGGCTGGTTGGTGCTGCCGTTGTTGCCGAGGGACACCGAGCCGGCGGCGAAGCGTCTGCGGTAGACGTCGAGCACGATGGTCTGGGCGGGATCGGGCGGGAAGTCCACGGTGAGGGTGTCGCCGGTGGCGGTCCAGCCGTCCAGCCACGCAGGTGGCGGCGAGGTGCGCTCGTCAATGGCCACATACACGTCCGCGTCGCGGAGAAGCCCGAACCACGCCAGCGTACTGCCCGTGTAGGTCTTGGAATCAGCCGCCGGCCGGATCCATTGCGCGCCCTGCAATCCTGCCGGCACCGAAATGAAGGTGTAGTTGCGATCGGCGTAGGTGACGTCGCCCTGCTGCAGGTTGTCCCGCAGGCTCCACAGGCCGGCGCCGGCGGCGGTGCTGTCCACCCACAGGCCGCCCACCGGCTGCTCCGGAAGGTACGGCTGTACGCTGATGTCGTCGAAGCTGGCCGCGTCGTTGTAGCTGCCGATGCCGATGGCGCCCTCGCCGAAGGTGTCGTCCTCGGCTGTGAGGTAGCTGCTGCCGTCGAAGAAGACCTCGATCAGGCTGCCGCGCCGCCGGATGTCCACCTGGTGAAAGGCATTGTCCGCGAAGCTGCCCCCGCTGGCCTCGGCGACGAGCTGCCGCACGCCGTCCACCACCCTGTACAGCTCGTTGTTGTCGGCGTAGCGGCTGAACATCATGTAGTAGTAGTTCGCCTCGTTCCGGTAGGCGAAGATCACCACGTAATCGGCGGCGGTGTAGGGTCCCAGCACCTCGTCGGTGCGGGCCTTCATGCTGAAGTCGAAATCGCGGAAGCGATGGTGGCTCAGCAGGGCGTACTCGCCCGGCCGGTCGCCGGACTGGTTCACGTAGTCGGTGGTGTTGATGCGATAGACGCCGCCACTGGTGTCCCAGCGCGAGGGCGTGAGTTCGACCCAGTGGCCGCGATGCCCGGCGCAGGGATCGGTGGTGCTGAACTGGTACGAGGTGCTGGTGGTTCCAGCCGTGTCCCAGACCGAGGTGTCGCTGACGGCGATGCCGGAGTCGATGGCGAAGGGTCCGCTGACGGGTGCGTGCTGCTGCGGGATGAGCTGGGCAACCATGCTCCACAGGGCCCAGCCTTCCTTGCGGTACAGGTGCAGGGTGACGCCGCGGTTCCACAGCGATGGCGCGACGGCCTCGCCGGCCGGGCGCGTGCGCACCAGCGCCAGATCGCCAGCCGCGTCGAATTTCACGTCGACCAGCGCGCTGGCGGAGGTGCAGGGCGGGCGGAGACGTTCGGTCTCGTGGTAGAACCCGGAGCCGTCCATCTCGAAGATGAACTCGTTGACGGCCACCAATGCGCCCGGTCCCACCGACACGCGCACCTTGGGGATGGAAACCTCCCCGCCACGGCCGGGCTCCCAGTCCACCCGCAGTTCGCCGCGGTCCTGCCACTGCCCGTTGAGGTCGCGCCGGATCAGCGAGGCGGCCGGCAGCACTTCCTGCCTGAAGGTGTCGCGATACACCCCGCCGATGGCTGCCAGGCCCTCGTTGATGGCCACTTGCAGGCCGCGGGATTCCCAGTCGCTGTCCGTGTTGTCCACCGACGGCGACAGGCCCACGGGGGACTCCCACGACCCACCGGGATCGCGTGAGATGGCGAACGCCTGCTGGTACTCGAAGGCGTTGACCAGGCTGGTGCCGTCGAAGGCGATGTACAGGCCCAGCTCCTGGCCGGTTACGGGCGAGAGGTTCAGCGTTTGCGACCAGCCCGGGCCGTCGCGCTCGAAGGCATGCACGCCGGCGAGCTTGGAGGCGGGGCTGCATCCCAGCGGTGTGTCCCAGTGGGTGGCCACCAGCGTGCCGCCTTTCACGTCCACGTCGGCGCCGAACCGCTCGCAGGGTGCGGCAGTGCTGGACTCGAGCCGCGCTGCCTGTACCCAGGTGCCGGAGGGCGGACGCTCGAACACGTAGACGGCGCCGCTGTCGGTGCCGGCACCGTCATCGCCGGGTGCGCCCAGCACGATGATGTCGCCGTCGATCGCGGCGGAGGCGAAGGCCGCCTGCTGCGAGGGCTGGAGCACCTGCTCCGGGAACAGCACCGGAGCCCCGGCCGCATGGGCCGCGGCAGTACAGCAGGCGAGGAGGGTGCCGGCGGCGATGGCCCGGCGGCACAGGTCCCCCCGGGTGCGAATGGCCGAAATGCGATCTTGCTGCGACATTTCCGGATCCCCCTGGTGGCCATTCGCGCCGTCATGGCGCGGCCACCATAGGGGGAAGGATCAGGTGCCGCCGTAGGATGTGCACACCCCCCCGTCGTAAGCGGCGGATGGCAGCCGCCCTCGTGCGGCCGCCATTGCCCTTTGCGGGGAACGAACTGGCCGATCCGCCGCCATGCGGGGCGGAATCCGGCTTCAATACGGGCGGAGGAAACCCCGCGCCTTGGGTGGAGGACCAGCCGGGCCGGTCTGGGCCCGCCGAGGATGCGGTCCCCGGAGGGGGGAAGGCTCAGCCGTCCTTGCCGGGCAGCGAGACCGACAGCTCGAGCACTTCGCGACCGTCCTCGCGTTCGACGTTCACCTTGACGGCGTCGGGCTCGACCTTCACGTACTTGCGGATCACTTCCAGCAGTTCGCGCCTGAGCAGGGGCAGGTAGTCCGGTCCGCCGCGGGTGCTGCGTTCCTGGGCCACGATGATGCGCAGGCGTTCCTTGGCCACCGAGGCCGAGGGCGGAGTGCGACGGAACAGGGCCAGCAGTCCCATGGTCAACCTCCGAACATGCGGGCGAAGAATCCTTTCTTCGGTGCGTCGACGAATCGCATGGGCAGATCAGCGCCGAGCAGGCGCTCCACGGCGTCGGCGTAGGCCTGCGCCGCCTCGCTGTCCTCGTTGAGGATCACCGGGGTGCCGGCATTGGAGGAGGTCAGCACGTCGGCGGATTCGGGGATCACGCCGATCACGTCGATGCCGAGGATCTCCTTCACGTCGGCCACGCTGAGCATCTCGCCGGCGGCCACGCGCCGCGGGCTGTAGCGGGTCAGCAGCAGGTGCTCCCTGACGCCGCCTTCGCCCTTCTCGGCCCGGGCGGTCTTGCTGGCCAGCAGGCCCAGGATGCGGTCGGAATCGCGCACCGAGGAGACTTCCGGGTTCACCACCACCACGGCGCGGTCGGCGTAGTACATGGCCAGGTGCGCGCCCTTCTCGATGCCGGCGGGGGAGTCGCAGATGATGTAGTCGAAGCCGTCGCCGGTGAGCTCGTCGAACACCTTGCGCACGCCCTCCAGCGTGAGCGCGTCCTTGTCGCGGGTCTGGGAGGCCGCGAGGATGTACAGCGTCTCCAGCCGCTTGTCCTTGATCAGCGCCTGCTTCAGCGTGCAATCGCCCTGGATCACGTTGACGAAGTCGTACACGACCCGCCGCTCGCAACCCATGATGAGGTCGAGGTTGCGCAGGCCGATGTCGAAGTCGATCACGGCCACCTTCTTGCCCTTGCGTGCCAGTCCGCAGGACAGGCTGGCCGAGGTGGTCGTCTTGCCGACGCCGCCCTTGCCTGAAGTCACGACGATGATTTCAGTCACTTGGTGGTTTCTTCCGTTGGGTGGTTGGAAAGGGGGGTCAGGCGTCGAGGCGGGCGAAGCGCAGTTCCTCGCCCGCCAGCAATGCCTGCACCGCACGGCCGGCCAATTCCGCCGGCAGCTGCTCGAAGACCTTGAACACGCCGGCCACGGCGACCAGTTCGGCCCGGAACTCGGTGGTGAACACGCGCGCGGAGCTGTCGCCGCGCACGCCGGCCATGGCGCGGCCGCGCAGCGCGCCGTACACGTGCACGCAGCCGTCGGCCATCACCTCGGCGCCGGCGCCGACCGTGCCGATGACCACGAGGTCGCGCTCGCGCGCATACAGGCGCTGGCCCGAGCGCACCGGCTGGGTGTGGATCAGCGCCGGCTGCGCCTGCGCCTGCGGCGGAGGCTGCGGGGCGGGAGCGGGGGCCACGGCGGTGACCGGCGCGCGCGCCGGGGCGGGATTCTGCGGCTTGAAGCCGGAGATCACCGGCAGGTCCACCGCCTTCGCCAGCGCCGCGCTGTTCGGGCCCTCGGCCACGCCGACCACCTTCACGCCGCCGCGCTGGACCGCATCGATCACACCGCGCAGTTCCTCGGCGGCGGGCTCGCCATCCAGCTCATTGAGGTCCAGGCACACCGCCGTCTGCTGGAAGAAGCGCGGCGCGATGGCCAGCTTGCCCGTCAGTTCGTCCAGGATGGCGCCGGGATCGGTGCTGCGCAGTTTCATCTGCAGCAGTCCGACCTGGGCGTAGCGGAGGTCCAGCGCCGTCTTCTGCGCGGCGGCTTCGGCGGTCGTGCTCATCGGGGCCGTGAGTGTACCGGACCTGTGCCGCCACCGGCAGTGTTCGCGAATGCCAACAGTGTCAGTCCGCGATGGCCTGGTACACCAGCGTCTGGAATTCCTTCAGCAGGCGTTCGTCGTACGGATGCTTTTGCGCCATCAACACGGCCACCAGTTTCTCTTCCGGATCGACGGTGAACCACGTGGTGGCCGCGCCGCTCCAGCCGAAGGCGCCCGTCGAGCCCAGGTTGGCGGCCGCGGCGGGATCGAGCGTCACCGAGACGCCGAGGCCGTAGCCCTCGCCGGGCGCCATCGTTCCCGGCTGCCCGCCCTGCGTGATGTGGGGCGGCAAATGGTTGGTGGACATCAACTGGACCGTCTTGCTGCCCAGGATGCGCACGCCGTCGAGTTCGCCGCCATTGGCCAGCATCTGCGCGAAGCGCGCGTAGTCCATGGCCGTGGACCACAGCCCCAGCGTGCCAAAGGGATGCCCGGCGAAGCGCTCGTAGGTGGACGGTCGCATGTCGACGGCCGGGTTGGCCGGCATTTCCTCGGGCACGTCGTGCAGGGTCGCCACCCGGTGGCGCTTCTCCGGCGGCACGCCGTAGCCGGTGTCCTTCATGCCCAGCGGGCCGAAGATGCGCTGCGCGAGGAACTGGTCGATCGGCAGGCCCGAGAAGATCTCGACCAGGCGCGCCTGCACGTCATGGCCGTAACCGTACAGCCACTGCTCCCCGGGGTGGTAGAGCAGGGGAACCTTGCCCAGCAGCTCCATCTGCTGCGCCAGGGACTCCATGGTGTTCACCCAGATGCGGTTCTCGCGGTACAGGCGGGCCACCGGCTCGGGGCCGCCGCCGGCGCCGATGCCCAAGGTGTGGCGCATGGCGTCCTGGATGGTGGGCTTGCGGCGCGGGGTCTCCAGCCGCGGCGCGCCGTTGGCGTCCACGCCGGCATGCACCATCAGGCCCCGGAATTCCGGGATGTAGCGTTCCAGCGGATCGGAGAGCTGGAAGTGGCCCTCCTCGTACAGCATCAGCAGCGCCACGCTGACCACCGGCTTGGTCATCGAGTAGATGCGGAAGATGTCGTCGTTGCGCATGGGCCGTGCCGAGGGGCGGTCCGACACGCCGTAGCTCCTGTGGTGGACGATGGCGCCATTGCGCGCCACCAGCACCACCGCGCCGGGGATGCGGCCCTCGCGCACGTGGCGCTCCATCGCGGCATCCAGCCTGGCGATGCCGGCCTGCGACAGGCCGGCGCGCGCCGGGGCAAGGGTGGGCAGGTCGCGCGCGGCCGCGCGGGGCGGCAGCACCGAGGCGGCGGCGATGGACAGTGCGAGGATGGCGATGTGCCTGCGCATGGCTTCTCCCCCTTCGTTCTGGTTAGCATGGGCCCGTCCCGGGCGCTTCCGGGTCCCGGCTCCCCGCATAGAGGAAAACAGAACGTCGATGGCTGCAAGTCGCCTGCTGGCCGGCCTCGTGGTCGTGGTGCTTACGGCCTGCCAGAGCAACCCGCCCATCTCCGGCGCGGTGCACTGGTACCGCAATTCGGCCGAGATGAAGGCCGTCTACGAGCAGACCTTCGCCGTGGCCGTGCGCGAGCTGCGCGCCCGGGCGGAAGGCCGGCCGCGCGGCGGCTGGGCCGTGATCATGGACGTGGACGAAACCGTGCTCGACAACTCCGGCTACGTGGTCGAGTTCGGGCGTTACACGCCAAGGACCTGGGACATCTGGACGGCGCGCGGGGTCGCCCCGGCGCTGCCCGGCGCGGTGCGCTTCACCCGCACCGTGCGCGAGGAACTGGGCGGCGTGGTGGTGCTGGTGACCAACCGCGAACAGAAGGCCTGCGCCGACACGGAGGCCAACCTGGCACGGGTTGGCATCACCTACGATCGCATCCTGTGCAAGTCCGGCACCTCGGACAAGAATCCGCGCTTTGCGGCCGTCCGGTCCGGCGAGGGCGGCCTGCCGCCGCTGGAGGTGCTGATGTGGCTGGGCGACAACATCGAGGATTTCCCGGGCATGTCGCAGCAGCAGTACGACCTCACGGAGTTCGGCACGCGCTTCTTCGTGCTGCCGAATCCCAGCTACGGGTCGTGGGAGGCGCTGCCCCGGCGATGAGGCCGGCGATGCCGCCCGGTGGGCGCTTCAGCTTCCGGGCGGCGGCGGCAGGTCCTCGGGTGGCGTGAGATCGAAGCGCTGCGTGCGCCGCTCGTGGTCCACGGAGCGGTCGTCCAGGTGGCAAGCCGTTTCCGCGTGGAACACGTAGTCGCGGTTGCGCCGGTACCTGAAGGTATGCCGGAAGACATCCTCGAGCACTCCCGGCGCGGTCATCTCGAGCTGCACTTCCAGCACATCGGGTTCGGCCAGGCGGAACCGTTCGGTCATCCTTGCGCCCTTGCCGATGGGGAAGCTGATGAAGCGGACGGTGGGATCGATCCCCGTCGTCTCCACCACCAGCGTGTCGCCCTCCCAGTGGCCCACCGAAGTCCCCGCGTAGGATTCCTCCGGGTCCTCCGGCAGCTGCTGGCCGAGCATGACGCGGCGGATCAGGCCGCCCTCGTCGGTGATGGTGACCCGCCCGGGCGTGAACAGGATCTCGAAGTTGGTCGCGAAGGTGCCATTGGCCCCGGCGAAGCCGGGCGGCTGGCAGATCGTGGTTACATCATCGAGGATTTCGGCGGCCGTTATGCTTCCCCCGGCGCCGATCCTGGCGCCGAGGGTGTCCAGCACCTGCATGCCCTGGCGGATGAACTCCGGCCGCACAGGCGCCTGCCTGAACGGGTTGGGCGGCAGGATGAACGTGCCGTCCGGCGTGGTGAACCGGTATTCGTCGGAGTACTGCCACTCCCACCAGCCGCCGAAATCCGGCAGCGAGGCCATCGATTCCCAGCTCATGCCGGGTTCGCCCCGGCGGCCCTGGTCCGCGCTGCAGGCGGCAAGGCCGAGCAGCGCCACGGCCGCCGGGAGCAGGGCGGATGTCCGCTTGCCCGTCATCGCGCGGCCTCCCCGGCAGTGGCGCCCGGGCGCACGTTCAGGGGGCCCGCATCGAGCACGGCCTCCGCGCCCGGCACGTACCGGTCGCCGTGCAGCTCGCTGCCATCGGCGCGCACCACCCGCAGCAGGTAGCCGCCGTTGCGCCCGTCGCGCAGCGGGAAGTACTGCACGATGACAGGCTCACCGGTGCGGAAGCCGTCCTTGCGCCAGCCCAGCTTGCTCAGCAGGCTCACCGAGCCGTTCTCGAAGCTCCACAGCTCGTACTCGCCGGGCTTGCCGGGCTTGCTGGCGTAGATCCACAGGAAGGTGTGGGGGTTGCGCCATTCCAGCTTGGCCACCGTGCCCTCGATCAAGGTCGGCCGCTTCGGGTCGAACATCGCGTAGGAGTGGTGTGCCTGTGCGGCGCTGGCCACGAGCAGCGCCGTGGCGCCTGCAACGAGAAGATCCTTCTTCATGTTGTTTTTCCCGGAATCCTGGTTGCGGAAATACTGCGCAGGAAGGGAGTCGCAGTAAACTGCGGATCAAGGAAAAAGAGAATTACAGTGGACGCAACGATGCCCGAACTCGAGCAGCTCAGGGTGCTGGTGGCCGTGGCGGATCGTGGATCGTTCGCCGCGGCGGCGCGGGTGCTGGAGCGCTCGACGGCAGCGGTGTCGCGGACCATCGCTGCGCTGGAGAAGCAGGTCGGTGCAAGGCTGGTGGAGCGCAACACACGCAGCCTGCGGTTCACTGGCGCAGGGCAGCGTTTCCTCGACCAGGCGCGCCGCGTGCTCGACACGCTGGAGCAGGCCGTCAGGGAAGCGGGCGAGGCACATGAGGAGCTCGCTGGCGAGCTGGGCGTCACCGCGCCGCTGATGTTCGGGCGGTTGCACGTGGCGCCGGTGGTGCTGGCCTTCCTCGACCGCCATCCGCGCGTGCGCGTGCGCACGCTGTTCACCGACCGCACCGTCAGCCTGCTGGACTCGGGCATGCAGGTCGCGGTGCGCATCGGTGAGCTTCCCGGTTCCAGCCTGCGCGCGGTACCGGTGGGCCAGGTGCGCCGGGTGGTGGTGGCCGCGCCCTCCTACCTGGAGAAGTACGGCGAGCCGCGCGTGCCGGAGGATCTCGCGCAGCACCGCGCCATCGGCTTCGGCCACGACGTGCCGCTCGCCCGCTGGCGCTTCCATGATCCGGCACGCGGCGTGGTCGAGCAGGCCAGGCCCGCGATGCCGCTCATCGTCGATGACCAGTACACCGCAGTGCACGCGGCCATCCAGGGATTCGGCCTGGCCACCGCGCTGAGCTACCAGGTGCGCGAGGCGCTGCTGGGCGGCGCCCTGCGGCGCGTGCTGGTGCCGTTCGAGCCGCCGCCGGTGCCGGTGCACCTGGTGTACCTGGGCGGCAACCACACGCCCGCGCGGGTGAGGGCGTTCGTGGCCTTCGCGGCCGAGCGCCTGCGCGGCAATCCCGTGCTCGGGGAATGACCGCCGCGCGGGACTAGGCCGCCGTCCAGCGCCCGCGCGCGGCCTCGAAGGCCAGCACCAGCACCATCGCCGCCCCGCAGGTGAGCAGCAGCGGCCAGGGCGAGTCGGTCCTGAACAATCCGACGACCTGCACCGCCACCGCCGCCATCACCTGCTGGGCGCAGCCCACCAGGCCCCAGCCGCTGCCGACCTGCGGGCTGGAGCGCGTGACCGCGCGCGCCGATACCGTGGGCAGCGCCAGCCCCAGGCCGAAGTTCAGCAGCGCGCCGGCCGGAATGAACAGCGCCAGCGGATGCCTGAGCCCCAGGGCCATCAGCAGCATGCACAGCAGGCAGGCGAGCAGGGCGAAGGTAGTGCCGGCCGGGATCAGCCACTCCTGGCCCAGGCGCCGGCCGAAGCGCAGCACGAAGGCGTTGCCGGCGAAGTAGCCCATGGGCAGCATCACGAAGTAGTAGGCGAACTCGGTGGGCGGGCGGCCGAAGGCCTCCACCATCAGGTGCGGCGCGATGGACAGGAAGGCGGGATAGGCCGAGTACAGCAGGCCCACCTGCAGCAGCAGCACCACGAAGCCGGGCCGCACCAGCACCGTCCCGGTGGGGCGCAGCAGGTCGAGCGCACCGCCCGGCGCCGCGCGCTGCGCCCGCGGCAGGGTCTCGCGCTGCTTCAGCGCCACCCCGCCCAGCAGCACCAGCGCCAGCGCCACACCGAAGGACTGCACCATCCGCCAGCCGCCGGTGGCGATCAGCAGGTTGCCCAGCATGGGCGCGAAGCTCTGCACCACCAGGATCAGCATGGTCATCTGCGCCACCGAGCGTGCCAGCTGCTCGCCCGGGGACAGGTCGGCGACGATGGCGCGCGAACTGATGAAGGCCAGCGCGCTGCCAATGGACTGCAGCACGCGGGCGATGGCGAGCAGGCCGAGCCCCGGGGCCAGCGCACCCAGCAGCGAGCCGGCAATGAACAGCGCCACCCCGCCGAGCAGGCAGGGCCGGCGGCCGAAGCGGTCGGTCAGCGGGCCGAGCAGCACCAGCCCGAGGCCGAAGGCCACCAGCGGCAGGCTCACGGTGGCCTGCACGTCGGCCACGCTGGCACCGAACTGTGCCTGCACCTCCGGCACCGAGGGCAGGTACAGGTTCAGGGCGAGCGGCCCCAGTGAGGTGCATGCCGCCAGCAGCACCATCTGGCCGGGATTGCGCTTCACGCGGGTGCCCGTGCCGGTGAAGGAAGGAGGAGAACCGGTGCGCACCGGTGGAAGCAGTTCCGCCGGCGGCAAGTCTGCGTGCTCGCCATCGTTCGAGATTGTGGACTATATTCCGGACGATCCTGGGGGAGATGATGGACCAACCTGCTCGAGGGCTCGTTCGTGCACTGGGCTTGCTGCTGGCAGGCCTGCTGGCACTCCCGGCGTGGGCCGCGACGCCCACCGGTTCCGGGCCGGAGCCGGCCGTCATTGTCGCCGAAGCCACGCTCCCCACGCACACGGTCTATCGTCCGGCCGCGCTGGAGGGCCGCTATCCGGTGGTGCTGTGGGGCAATGGCTCCTGCGTGAACAGCAACTTCGGCTATCGCGAGTTCCTGGCCGAGGTGGCCTCGCATGGCTTCATCGTGCTGGCCATCGGTCCGCGGCGGGATTCGCCGCCGCCGCGCCAGCAGCGCCCGCAGGACCCGGCCGAATGGCCGCCCTTCGAGACCCGCCATTCGCAGCTGCTGGACGCGCTGGACTGGATCACCGCCGAGAACCGGCGGGAGGGCAGCGCGTACCGCGACCACGTCGCGGTCGACAAGGTCGCCGTGATGGGCCATTCCTGCGGCGCCCTGCAGGCCGTGCGGGTGTCCACCGACCCGCGCATTTCCACCGTGGTGGTGCTCAACAGCGGCATGATGGCCGATGGCGACCAGTACATGGTGCGCCATGACCTGGAACGCTCCATCCTGAAGCGCATGCACGCGCCCATTGCCTATTTCATCGGCGGCGAGTCCGACATCGCCTACGCCAATGCCGAGATGGACTGGAAGGAGCTGCAGGAGCTGTCCATTCCGGCCCTCAACGCCAACATGGACGTGGGCCATGGCGCCACCTACAGCCAGCCCGCCGGCGGTCCCTTCGCCGCCGGCCCGGTGGCCTGGCTCAAGTGGCAGCTCAAGGGCGATGCCTCGGCGCGGGCCCTGTTCGTGGGCGAGCGCTGTGGCTTGTGCGAGGGCAGCGGCTGGAAGCTGCGCCGGCACCGGCTCGAATAAGCACAGGGGACGGGGGCAATGAACAACACACATCCGGTTACGCGCCGCATGGCGCTGCTGTCCACGCTGGCTTTCACCCTGCCCGCGGCGCTTGTCGCGCAGGAGCCGGGCATGCTGCCGCCCGGCGCCGTGCCCGCGGTGACCTCGCCCGTCGTGGAGCAGGGACGCGTGACCTTCCGCCTGCGCGCCCCGGAGGCGCGGCAGGTCAAGGTGTCGGGTGATTTCGGGCCGGACGTGCAGATGCAGCGCGGCAGCGACGGCGTGTGGAGCGCCACCGTGGGTCCGCTCGCTCCCGACGTGTACGTTTATTTCTTCGAGGTGGACGGCGTGCGTCTTCCCGATCCGGCCAATCCGCAGGTGAAGATCGGCTATGTCGTCAGCACCACCACCAGCCTCGTGACCGTGCCGGGCGATGGGCCGGCCTTCTACGACGTGCAGGACGTGCCGCACGGGGAGATCCGCACGCTGCTGTACAGGTCGCGCTCCAACGGCACGGTGCGGGAGCTCAACGTCTACCTGCCGCCGGGCTACGACGAGAATCCGCGGCGCCGCTATCCGGTGCTGTACCTGCTGCACGGCTTCGCCAACGACCATCATTCCTGGCATCGCTACGGCCGCGCCAACGACATCCTCGACAACCTGCTGGCGCGCGGCGCCATCAGGCCCTTCATCGTGGTGATGCCGCTGGGCTATGGCGGCGCCTCGGTGAACGGGGATGGCAATGGCATCCCGCCCGCCAATGCCGGCGCCTTCGGCGGCGACTTCGCGTTGTACGAGCGGGACATCCTCGAGGACATCATCCCGCTCGTCGACCGGCGCTTCCGCACCATCGCCAACCGCGCCAACCGCGCCATCGTCGGCTTCTCGATGGGCGGCATGCAGGCCGGGCGCTTCGGCCTCGGCAACCTCGACACCTTCAGCTACGTCGGCGTCATGAGCGCCGGGCTGGTGGGCAATCCGGCGGCGGGCGCCGGCGGCGCCGATGTGATCGCGTCGCTGGCCGGCGATGCGGCGGCGGTGAACCGCAGGCTGAAGCTGCTGTGGATCGCCTGCGGCGTGGAGGACACGGCCATGGCCGGCGCGCGCCGCACGCACGAGGCGCTGGAGCAGGCCGGCATCCGGCACACCTTCCTCGAGACCCCGGGCGCGCACCACTGGCGGGTGTGGCGGCGCTACCTGCACGAGCTGGCGCCGCTGCTGTTCCGCTGATCGATGTCGGAAGAACGCGCGTACGCGAAGGTCACGCTGCGGCTGCTGCCGTTCCTCGGCATCTGCTACCTGGTCGCGTACCTGGACCGGGTCAACGTCGGCTTCGCCAAGCTGCACATGCTGGCCGACATCGGCATGTCCGAGGCGGCCTATGGCTTCGGCGCCGGCATCTTCTTCATCGGCTACTTCCTGTTCGAGGTGCCCAGCAACCTGGTGCTGCACCGGGTCGGCGCGCGCATCTGGATCGCGCGCATCATGGTGACCTGGGGACTGATCTCCGGCGCCATGGCCTTCGTCGAGCCGCTGGCGCGGACCACCGGGCTGGAAGTGAACACGGTGTTCTACATCCTGCGCTTCCTGCTGGGCGCGGCCGAGGCCGGCTTCTTCCCGGGGGTGCTGCTGTACCTGAACTACTGGTATCCGGCGCACCGGCAGAGCCGCACCATCGCGCTGCTGCTGGTGGCGCAGCCGTTCGCGTTCGTGTTCGGCGCGCCGCTGTCCGGCGCCATCATGGAATCCTTCGGCGGCGTGAAGGGCCTTGCCGACTGGCAGTGGATGTTCATCCTCGAGGCCGTCCCCGCGCTGGTGCTGGGCATCGTGGTGCTGGCCTTCCTCGACAACCGCATCGAGGATGCGAAGTGGCTGACCGACGGGGAGAAGCAGCTGCTGCGCGCGCGCCTGGACGGGGAGGCGCGCCGCAAGCGCGACACGCCACTGCGCGAGCTGTTCGCCATCCCGGCGATGTGGCTGTTCACGGTGATCCTGTTCTGCATCGTCACCGGGGTGTACGGCATCAACTTCTGGCTGCCCACCATCATCTCCGGGACCGGCGTCGGCTCGGTGCTCGACGTGGGCTACATCACCGCAGCCTGCTACTTCAGCGCCGCGGCCATCTCGGTGCTGGTGACGCGGCGGGCGGAACGTGTCAACGAGAAGCGCTGGCATGCCACCGCCGCCATGGTGCTCGGCGGCGTGTGCCTGGCGCTGAGCGCCATGTGGACCACCAGCACGCTGGTCACGGCGGTGCTGCTGTCGCTGGCCACGGCCGGTGCGCTCATCGCCACCGCGCTGTTCTGGAGCTTCCCGGGGTCGATGCTGACCGGCGTGGGCGTGGCGGCGGGCCTGGCAGCGATCAATTCCTTCGGCAACCTGGGCGGTTTCGTCGGTCCCTACCTGCTGGGACTGGTGACGGAGTGGCTGGGCAGCCGCACCGCAGGCGTGAGCGCGCTGGGCGGCTTCATGGTGGTGGCCGGCGTGCTGATCGCGCTGGGCTGCGGCCGCTACGGCCTGCGCCAGCCGCAGCAGCTGCCGTAAGGCGCCGCGCTCAGGCCGGCGCCGCGCCCTGGGTGTTCACGTACACGGCGTAGATCGACTGGCTGGCCGTCATGAACAGCCGGTTGCGCTTGGGTCCGCCGAAGGTGAGGTTGGCGCAGGCCTCGGGCAGGCGGATGCGGCCGATCAGCGTGCCGGCCGGGTTCAGCACCGACACGCCGCTGTAGCCCAGCGCATTGCCGGCATTGCTGGAACACCACAGGTTGCCGTGGACATCCACGCGCACACCGTCCATGCCGCAGTTGACGCCGTCGATGACCACGCGCGGCAGCGGCTGCACATTGCCCACGCGGCCATTGCGCGCCACGTCGCACACCACCAGCGAGCTACCGCAGACCACGTAGAGCTTCTGGTAGTCGGGCGAGAAGGCCAGGCCATTGGGCGGTCCGGGCAGGCTGCCCCCGTCGAGGGCCACGGCGAGCCGGCCCTCGGGATCCACGCGGTAGACATGGCTGGGCAGTTCCTGCTTCTTCGCGCCCACTTCCGGCGGCTGGCCCAGCCGCTGCTGCAGGCGCCCCTCGCGGTTGCTGCGGCCGCCGGGCGCATCCGGCGCACCCTCGTAGAGCACGCCACCGTAGGGCGGATCGGTGAACCAGTAGCTGCCGTCCGGGTGCGCCACCACGTCATTGGGCGAGTTCAGCGCCTTGCCTTCGAAGGAATCGGCGATCACCGTCACGCTGCCGTCGTGCTCGTAGCGCACCACCCGGCGGTTCAGGTGCTCGCAGGAGAGCTGCCTTCCCTGGAAGTCGAAGGTATTGCCATTGCTGTTGCCCGAGGGCTGGCGAAACACGCTGACGCGGCCCTCGTCCTCGATCCAGCGCAGCTGCCGGTTGTTGGGGATGTCGCTCCAGACCAGGTAGCGGCCCTGGCCGCACCAGGCCGGTCCCTCGCACCACAGCCCGCCGGTCCAGATCCGCTGCACCGGCGCATTGAACACGCGCAGCGCGGCGAAGGAGGGATGCACCACCACCACGTCCGGGTCGGGATAGGGCACCGGCGGTGCGCCGGGCGAGAAGTCCCGCGGCTGGAAGGGCGGCGGTGGCGGTGGGGACGGCGGCTGGGCGGCAAGGGCCTGGCGCAGCGCGGACGGTGCAGCCAGCACCGCCGGCGCCGCGAGCAGGGCGCGCAACATGCGCCGCCTCGTGGCGGCCTGCCGGTCATCGGAGTGGGCGGCGTTGTCGTCGTTCTTGTCCATGGGCCCGGATCCCCGCAATCGTTGCCTTGCGCCGCAGTGTAGCGCCACGGCGTATGCTTGCGCGCATGCCGGTTCGGGATGAAAGCACGCCGGACTTCCTGGTCCTCGGCGCGGGGGCCATGGGCTCCATCTTCGCCGCGCACCTGGCGCAGGCCGGGCACCGCGTGGCCGTGCTGGTGCGCGAACGGCGCGCGCGCCAGATCCGCGCCGACGGGCTGCGGCTCACCGGCCTCGCCGACATCCGGGTGCGGGTGCCGGTGTTCACCGATGCGTCCGGGCTGCGCCGCGCCGGCGTGCTCATCGTGGCGATGAAGACCCTGGGCACGGCCGAGGCGCTGGCGCCGCTGCGCCATGTGCGCTTCGATGCGGCGCTGTCGCTGCAGAACGGTGCCTACAAGAACGACCTGCTGGTGGAGGCCTTTGGCCG
>QGUX01000051.1 GCA_003242275.1 Pseudomonadota bacterium
GAAAGGCTTTGCCTTTTCCCCCCCAATGGCCTTTATGTTCCGCTCGGGCAGGCCCGGCGGCAGCTTCGGGTTCAGCTCCTGCGGCGGGCGCGCCTTGCCCTGCACGTGCTGGTACATCACCGCCATGTGGTCGCCGCGTGCATAGGGCGGCACGCCGGTGAACATCTCGTACAGGATCACGCCCACGGCGTAGATGTCGGCGCGCTCGTCCACCTTGCGGCCGAGGATCTGCTCGGGCGCCATGTACTTGGGCGAGCCGATCACGTAGCCGGTCTTGGTCAGCTGCGTGTCGCCCTCGCGGTGCGCGGCCGCGACGCCGAAGTCCACGATCTTCAGCAGCCCCTCGTCGTTGATCAGGATGTTGGCGGGCTTCAGGTCCCTGTGGATGATGCCGACCTTGTGCGCCACGGCCATGCCGGTGCAGATGTCGATGCCGAACTTGACCGCCTTCTTCGTCTCGATGGGCTGCTCGTTGACGATCTCGGCCGACAGCGTGTGCGAGGGGAAGTACTCCATCGAGATGGCGTAGTTCCCCTGGATCTGCAGGAAGTCGTAGATGCGGATGACGTTCTGGTGCGTGATCTTGCGCGAGTAGCGCAGCTCATGCACGAACCGCTTCATCATCTCCTCGTCCTCGGAGACGTTCGGGTTCAGGAACTTCAGGATCAGGCGGTCGTCGACCACCGTGTCCTCCATCAGCAGCACGGTGCCGAAGGCGCCCTTGCCGATGCGCTCGATGAAGCGGTAGCGGCCCTCGATCATGTCGCCGTGCTTGAGCGTGGTGATGTCGAGCTTCAGGCCGCCGCCGGCGCGGTGCTGCTCCTCCACCTCCGGCAGCATGGGCTTGATGTCCGACTCGTCCAGCGGCACCGAGCGGGCCAGCTCGGCGGCGGGCGAGGTGGCCGACAGCCGCGTACCCATCAGCTGCGTGGCGCCCGTGCCCTCCATGCGCGCGGACAGCTCGCGCAGCGCGGCCTGCGCCGCGGTGGCAAGGCTCTGGTCGGCGCCCTGCGACTGGGCCTGCAGCTGCAGCCGCACGTGTTCGGCGCGGCGCTCGTCGGCCACCGCCGCCAGCGCATGCATGACCTCGATCTTCACTTCCTTCTCGGGCCGCTGCAGCAACGGCAGCAGCTGCTCGACGTTGCGGCCGTCGCCGAGCTTGCCGATGGCGCGCACCACCACCGGCAGCGAGCGCGGTGGCGTGGTGGCGAGCATCTCCAGCAGGCGCGGCAGGGCGCGGCGGCTGCCGATCGCGGCCAGCGCGTCCACCGAGCGCTCCGACACCCACCAGTCCTTGTCGCGGGTGGCCTCGATCAGGTGACTGATGGCGCGCTCGTCCTTGGTCTGGTTCAGGATCTCGATGGCGGCGCGGCGGATGTCCTCGTCCTTGTCGCGGGCCAGCTGCAGCACCGCGTCGATGACCTTCGGCCCGCCGATCTTGCCCAGCGCGTCGCCGGCGCGGCTGCGCACCCACCAGTCGTCGTCCTTGATGGCCTCGAGCAGGAACTTCACCGAGCGCGCGTCACCGACCTCGTTGAGCACCTCGACCGCGGCGCGGCGCGCGTACTCGTTCTCGTCCTTGAGCACCGGGATCAGGTAGCGGATGGTCTCCGGGTCGTTGGCGCGGATCAGCACGTCGATGGCCCGGTTCTGCACGTCGATCTCCGGGTCACGCAGCAGCTGGCAGACCAGGGCGACGTCGATGGGGCCGTCCATGCGCGCCAGCGCCGACAGCGCCGCGGCGCGGATCATCTTGTTGTTGTCGCGCAGCTGGCCCTGCAGCGCGGCCTTGATCTCCGGGCGGTTGAAACGGGCGAGGATGTTGATGATGTGCATCCTCGCGATCGGGTCCTTGCCGTCCAGGCGGGCCACCAGCTCGTGCGCGGCGTCGGCGGTGGCGATGTCGGAAATGATGCGGAACAGCGCCGCCTTCTCGTTCGGCTCCTGGCCGTAGGCGGCGGTCAGCAGCTCGCGCAGCGTGAAGCGGTCGCGGTGCGCCTGGATCGCCTCCAGCAGCGCCGATTTCGGCGTGCCCTTCTGGTTGAGCGCCTCCAGCAGCAGCTGCGGGGAATAGTTGCGCGCGGAGGACAGGGCCCAGCCGATGCCCTGGGCGATGCGCGAGTTGCCCTCCTTCAGCCCCTGGATGACCTGGGGGAAGGTCTTGTTCGAGATCAGGTGGGAGAGCACGTCGACCAGCGCCATGGTGGCGTTCTTGTCGGCGTCGGCCAGCGCCAGGATCACGGGCTCGATGGCTCCGGGCCCGATGCTCTTGAGCTTGGCCACGGACTTCATCGTTTCCTCGCTCAGAGGCTTGTCCGTCGACTTGATCTGCGTGATCAGCCGGTCGGACCGCAGGTTCGAGAAGAAGCCCATTACCACGGGACTGGCGCGTTATTCCTTTTTTCCGAAACCCTGCGAGTATGCCATATGGAAAACAGCCGCCGGTTGCATTGCGGCAGCGGCTGCTAGAATTGCGAGGAATTTCCCGTCAGACCTCCCAGGCGATCCCCCCATGAGTGACTCCGAGCAGGTCCTGCGCGCCAGCCTGCAGGATTTTCGTGAACCAGCCACCGGGCGGACGCTGGGCGAGCTGGCTGCCATCAGCGGGCTCGGTGTGACGCAGGACACAGTCCGCCTCCAGCTCAGGCTGCCGTTCCCCGTGGGCGGCTACGAAGCCGTGCTGGGGCCGGCGCTGGAGGAGCTCGTGCGGCGCGTGGGACCGGCGCTGCGGCTGGAGTTGGCCCTCACCGCCCGGATCGATGTCCACGCCGTGCAGCGCCCCCTGAAGCCCCTGGCGGGCATCCGCAACCTCGTGGCCGTGGGATCGGCCAAGGGCGGAGTTGGCAAGTCAACCGTGGCCGCCAACCTGGCGCTGGCCTGGGCGCGCATGGGAGCCCAGGTGGGGATCCTGGACGCGGACATTTACGGACCCAGTCAGCCGCTGCTGCTGGGCGTGGAGGGCGCCAAGCCCGCAACCACCGGGCAGCGCATCATTCCGGTGCAGGCCCATGGCGTAAAGCTGATGTCGCTGGGCCTCCTGATCGACGCCGGGCGGCCGGCCATCTGGCGCGGCCCCATGGTGACCCAGGCCCTGACGCAGCTGCTCACCGGCACCGAGTGGGGCGAGCTGGACTACCTCGTGCTCGACCTGCCGCCGGGCACCGGCGACCTGCAGCTGACGCTGGCCCAGAAGGTGCCGGTGGCCGGTGCCGTGATCGTCACCACGCCGCAGCCCATCGCGGTGGCCGACGCCCGCAAGGGGCTGGTGATGTTCGGCAAGGTGGGCGTGGCGGCGCTGGGGGTGGTGGAGAACATGGCCACCCACGTCTGCAGCCATTGCGGCCACGAGGAGGCAATTTTCGGCAGCGGTGGCGGCGAGCAGCTGGCCCGCGAGGCCGGGGTGCCGTTCCTGGGCCGGCTGCCGCTGGACGCGCGCATCCGCGAGGAGGCCGATTCGGGTCGTCCCACCGTGGTGGCCGCCCCCGGTTCGCCCCGGGCGGCCAGCTACATGGAATTCGCCCGCCGCACCGCCGCGGTGCTGGCGATGCGGCCCCGCGACCGCAGCGGTGCCTTCCCCGGCGTCGTCGTCGAGAGAACGCAATAAGAGAAAACGGAAGATGAGCATCAAGTCCGACCACTGGATCCGGCGCATGGCCGCGCAAGGCATGATCGAGCCCTTCGAGGCCGGGCAGGTGCGCGAGGTGGAGGGGCGGCGGATCGTCTCCTACGGCACCTCGAGCTATGGCTACGACGTGCGCTGCGCGGGCGAATTCAAGATCTTCACCAACATCAACACCACCATCGTCGACCCGAAGGACTTCGACGCCAAGAGCTTCGTCGACTTCACCGGCGACGTGTGCATCATCCCGCCGAACTCCTTCGCGCTGGCGCGCACGGTGGAGTACTTCCGCATCCCGCGCAATGTACTGGTGGTGTGCCTGGGCAAGTCCACCTATGCGCGCTGCGGCATCATCGTCAACGTCACGCCGCTGGAGCCGGAGTGGGAAGGGCACGTGACGCTGGAGTTCTCCAACACCACCCCGCTGCCGGCCAAGGTCTATGCCAACGAGGGCGTGGCGCAGATGCTGTTCTTCGAGTCCGACGAGGTCTGCGGCACCTCGTACAGGGACCGCGGCGGCAAGTACCAGGGGCAGCGCGGCGTGACGCTGCCCAAGGCCTGAAGGCAGCGGCTCAGATCCTGACCTCGCGCCCCTGCTTCCAGCGGGCGCGGATGCGACCGACATTGCCGATGTCGGCGGTGGGGTCGGCCTCCAGCGCGAGGAAGCTGGCCTCGTAACCGGGTTCGAGCCGGCCGATCCGGCGGTCGGGGAAGATCGCCGGGGCCGTGGCATCGGTCCACAGGGCCAGCAGCTCGGCGTCGGTGAAGACGCCCAGGCTGCGCAGGTGTGCGACTTCCCGCGGGCCCGGGTCCGATGGGTCATCGGTGCCGATGGCCAGGTGCACGCCGGCCTGGCGCAGCAGCCGGAGGTTCCATTTCTGGTTTTCCACGACCTCCCCGGGCGGCGGACTGCCGGGGCGGGGCCGTGCCACCGCTGCGCAGGTGGTGATCTGCAGCACCCCCCGCGTGGCCGCCTCGCGCGCGTCCTCGGCGGTCAGGCGATCGGCAGGCAGGTGCGCGATGATGTCCGTGCCGGCCTGCAGCGCGGTGCGGAAGTCGGCGCGATTGGCCACGTGGGCCGAGACCCTCAGGCCCTCGGCGTGCGCCTTGCGTACGATGGGCGCGGCCAGCCCGGGGGCGACTCCGCGCCGGCCGAAGAAGGCCGGGTCGTCCTTGCGCTGCTCGTGCAGGTCGGAGTGGTCGAGGAAGTACTTGATGATGTCGCCGCGCTGCGCGCGCAGCAGCGGCCACTTGGCCTCCAGCTCCCCGACGCTGGCGATCTCGAAGAAGCGCCGGTCGCGCAGGCTCTCCAGCGTTTCGCCGGGGAAGTAGCCCTCGGGCAGCAGCCGCTCGCGGATCAGTCCCATGGGATGGCCGCCGGGGCAGGTCAGCGACCCCTGCGCCAGCGCCACGTCGAGGCCGCCGGGCTGGCCGAGGCCGAGCCGGGCCTTGTCCGCGGCATCCAGCGGGAAGTTGCCGTGGCTGAGCATGTAGCACACGCCGGTGCGCAGGTAGCTGGCAATCATGGCGCGGTCACGTGGCTCATCGCCGGTGCCGATGCCGTGGTTGTGGGCGTCGGCCAGCGGCGGAACCAGGAAGGCGCCGTCGAGTTCGAGCAGGCGCACTGCGCCGGCCGGGCGGGTGTCCGCGAAGCGGTCGGCGACGATGTAGCCTGTGCGCTCGACGAAGCGGCGGCCATCCCACCAGCGCGCGCCGCGGATTTCCACGGCCCCGGCGGGCGCGGCGGCCTGGGATTCGCGCGTGCCGGCCAGTCCTCCTGCCACGGCCAGCGCGATGCAATGGCCGAGGAAGGTCCTGCGGTCCTTCGTGCCTGTGGTCATCCCTGACTCCCGGCAGTGGTGCTGGCCGCATTCTAGCCCGGGCCGCGTGCGCCGGATGCCTGCCGTGGGCCGCGTTGCTTGCGCAATCACAGGGCTGCTGGTCCAGAATCGGGCCGGTCAGCAGTTCAGGGAGAGGATCAGATGCGCATGTCGACGCGGTGGCTGTCAGGGGCGGCACTGCTGGCCCTGTGGACGACGGGCCATGCCTGGGAGAACTTCGAGGTCGCGGTCTATGCCCGCGCGCAGGAAGTGGTGCGCATGGAGGACCGCGAGTGGCTGGAGCGCGAATGGCAGCGCATTTCCAGCGCGGTGCAGGTGGACAAGGTCTACCTCGAGGTGCATCGCGACGGTCACGTTCCTTCCGACGCGGCGCTGGAGGCGGCCAGGGCCTTCTTCGCCGAGCGTGGCGTGAAGACCGCCGGCGGCATCACCTACACCATCGACGAGGGCAACCGCTTCGAGACCTTCTCGTACAGCAATCCGGAGCACCGCCGGCGCGTGCAGGCCATCGCCGAGAATGCGGCCCGTCATTTCGACGAGGTCATCCTCGATGATTTTTTCTTCACCAGCACCAAGTCGGAACATGACCTGCGCGCCCGCGGCAGCCGCAGCTGGACGCAGTACCGGCTGGAAGTGATGACCGAGGCGGGGCGCAACCTGGTGATGAAGCCGGCGCGGCGCGTGAATCCGCGGGTGAAGGTGATCATCAAGTACCCGAACTGGTACGAGCACTTCCAGGGGCTGGGCTTCAACCTGGAGACCGGGCCGGCGGTATTCGACGGCATCTACACCGGCACCGAGACCCGCGACGCCGTGCGCAGCGCGCAGCACCTGCAGCCCTACCATGGCTATTCCATCATGCGTTACTTCGAGAACCTGGCGCCGGGCCGCAATGGCGGGGGCTGGGTGGATCCCTTCGGCTCCAGCGGCTACGACCGCTATGCCGAGCAGCTGTGGATGACGCTGTGGGCCAAATCCGGCGCGCAGGTGGTGCTGTTCGACTGGGGCAGCATCCAGCGGCCGCTGGGCGCGGCGCGGGCGGCGGGGCAGGGCGCCGCCGCGGAAATCGCGGCGGCAGCTGCCGCGCGCGCCTTCGCGGCCGCCGATCGCGTGGCCGGCGCCCTGGGCCGGCCGGTGGCGCTGCGCAGCTACCGGCCGCACCATGCCGTCGGCGAGGACCACCTGCAGAGCTTCCTCGGCATGATCGGCCTGCCGATGGAGATCCTGCCGCACTTTCCCGAGGAGGATGCGGTGGTGCTGCTCACCGAGCATGCGGCGGCCGACCGGGACATCGTCGCCCGGATCGAGAAGCACGTGCGCAGCGGCCGCTCGGTGGTGATCACCTCGGGGCTGCTGAAGGCCCTCGAGCCGCGCGGCATCGGCCGCATCGCCGAGATCGGGCACACCGGCCGCGTGGCGCTGGCCTCGCAGTTCATGGTGGGCTACGGGCCGCTGGTGCAGGGGGAGAAGCCCGTGCTGGTGCCGCAGCTCGCCTACCGTACCAATGATTCCTGGGAGCTGGTGTCGGCCATCGACGGCGACAACGGCTGGCCGCTGCTGCACGACGCGGACTACGCCGGCGGCCACCTGTACGTGCTGGTGGTGCCGGAAAACTTCGCCGACTTCTACCACTACCCGGCGGTGGCGCTGAACGAGATCCGCCGCGTGCTCACCCCGCACCTGCCGGTGCGCATCGAGGGGCCGTCGAAGGTGGGCCTGTTCGCCTACGACAACGATACCTTCATCGTGCACAACTTCCGCGACGAGGTGGTGGAAGTGGGCGTGGTCGTGGCGGGCGGCGAACGTGCCCTGGCCGACATCGCCAGCGGCGAGGCCGTGGCCGTCGCGGCACGCGCGCCCCAGGGCCGGGCGCCGGCCCAGCCGGGTCCCGCCTCGGCCGGGTCGGGCGTGGCGAGGATCACGCTGCCCGCGCATGGCTGGCGGGCGCTGCGCATCGGAAGGTGAGGGAGGTTGCGTGGCAGGCGCCGCAGCGGGCGCAGCCCGGCTCCTGCCGCCTCAGCGCTGCAGCGAGGTCAGGCGCATGGACCACTCCACGTTGCGCCCGTCGCGCCGCTCGACCTTCAGCGGCAGGTAGCCCAGCTCGGGCGCGCACCAGAAGTAGGTGGCCTTGCGCGAGCCCGGCCGGCGGCTGCTGTAGATGTCGGTGCGGAAGGTGCCGGCCACCGATTCGATCACCTCGCTGCCTTCCACCGCGTAGATGTAGTCCTTGATGCGGTCCTCGTCGACGAGCACGAAGCGCGCCGGCGTGCGGCCGGACATCAGCTCCTGCATAAGCGCCACCTGCACCGACTGGGTGTCGAGCAGGCCGGGCTGGGTGGGCAGGTTGACGGGCTTGCCCTCCACCGTGCCGGTGACGCGGCCTGCGGACCAGTCGAACTCGAGCTTCTGGTCGCTTTCGGTGGAGGTGAAGGTCAGCGGCACCACGCGGCTGTCCTGGATGCGGAACACGCTGCGCGTGACCTGGTTGGACGGCAGCGCCAGGCGGAACAGGCCGCGGCCCTGCACGCGCGACTCGTACGACCACATGTCATCGCCCGGAATGCGGTCGAGCCGCAGCGTGCCGGTGCCGGCGTTCATGCCGCCCCAGCGGATGGCGTAGGTCGCGGCGAAGGGTTCGAGCGAGGCCGCGCCCGCGGCCACCGGCAGGCAAAGGGCCGCGAAGACCACCGCGATGCGCCTCATGACAGCCTCGCCGGGGCGGCCAGGGGCCCGCCGTCGAGCGTCGGACGACCCTCGTTCCACTGCAGCCGGCCACTTGTCAGCCACTGGATCACCATGGGGTAGAGCCTGTGCTCGACAGCATGAACGCGGGCTGAAAGGCTGGCAACCGTGTCCCCGGGGAGCACCGGGACCACGCCCTGCGCGATCACGGGCCCGCCATCGAGCTCGGGCGTGACGAAGTGCACGCTGGCGCCATGCTCCGCATCCCCCGCTGCGAGCGCGCGGGCATGTGTGTCCAGTCCCTTGTACTTCGGCAGCAGCGAGGGGTGGATGTTCAGCATGCGGCCGGCGTAGCGTCCCACCAGCTCCGCCGACAGCACGCGCATGAAGCCGGCGAGGATCACGTAGTCCGCGTCACTGGCGGTGATGGCCGCGTCGAGCGCGGCCTCGAACGCGGCGCGGTCGGCCGCGCCGTCGCGGCGGAAGGCGCGGCGGTCGACGACCCGGACCGGCAACCCCAGCTCGCGTGCGCGGGCGATGCCGCCCGCGTCGGGGACATCGCAGAGGACGGCGGCGACCTGCGCCGGGATTTCGCCGGCGGCGCAGGCGCGGGCGATGGCCACCATGTTGCTGCCCGCGCCGGAGATCAGTATCGCCAGGCGCGCGGCGGGCTCACTCGTCGATGACGACACCGGCATCCCCGGCGCGGATCTCGCCGATCAGCGTGGCCTTCTCGCCGGCCTCGGTGAGGATGTCCAGCGCGCGACGGGCATCGCCCGGGCGCACCACCGCGACCATGCCGATGCCGCAGTTGAAGGTGCGGTACATCTCCGCTGGCGCGATGTTGCCGGTTCGTGCCAGCCAGTCGAACACCGGGTCGCGATGCCAGCGGCTGCGCACCAGGTGCGCCTCGAGGCCTTCGGGCAGCACGCGCGGGATGTTGTCGGTGAGGCCGCCGCCGGTGATGTGGGCAAAGGCCGACACGGGCAGTTCGGCGGCGAGCTTCAGCATGCTCTTCACGTAGATGCGCGTGGGTTCGAGCAGGCGGTCGAACAGCGGCCTGCCCTCGAGCATGGTGGTGGCATCGGCGCCGGAAATCTCGATCAGCCTGCGCACCAGCGAATAGCCGTTGGAGTGCACGCCGGAGGAGGCCATGCCGATGATCAGGTCGCCCTCGCGCACGCGGCTGCCGTCGAGCACTTCGCTGCGCTCCACCACGCCCACGCAGAAGCCGGCGAGGTCGTAGTCGCCACCGTGGTACATGCCGGGCATCTCGGCGGTCTCGCCACCCACCAGCGCGCAGCCGGCCTGCAGGCAGCCCTCGGCAATGCCGGCCACCACCTTCTCGGCCACATCCACCGAGAGCTTGCCGGTGGCGTAGTAATCGAGGAAGAACAGCGGCTCGGCGCCCTGCACGGCCACGTCGTTGACGCACATGGCCACCAGATCGATGCCGATGCGTTCGTGCCGCCCGGTGTCGATGGCCAGCCTGAGCTTGGTGCCCACGCCGTCGGTGCCGGAAACCAGCACCGGCTCGCGGTACTTCTGCGGCAGGGACACAAGGGCGCCGAAGCCGCCGACGCCGGCGAGCACTTCGGGCCGGAGCGTGCGCCTGACGCTGGGCTTGATGCGGTCGACCAGTGAGTCGCCCGCGTCGATGTCGACGCCGGCGTCGCGGTAGGTGAGGCCTCGGGTGGGCTGCATGGTACGTCCGGGAGGGGCTTTGCGCTATTGTATAGGACTTTCGTCGCGCGCTCGCCGCCATGCGCCATATCCCGAACATCCTCTGCCTCACCCGGATCGCGCTGATCGCGCCGCTGATCTCGGCCATGCTCGAGGGCCGGCAGGCGCTGATCCTGGTGCTGTTCGGCATTGCGGCGGTCTCCGACGCGCTGGACGGCTATCTGGCGAAGCGCTTCGGCTGGACGTCCGACCTCGGCCGCTTCCTCGACCCCCTTGCGGACAAGCTGCTGCTGGTGTCCGTGTTCGTCGCCGCGGCCTGGCTGGACATCGCGCCCTGGTGGGTGGCGGCGGTGGCGATCGCGCGCGACATCACCATCGGCGTGGGCGCGCTGATATACCGCCTCTGGTTCGGTCCGCTGCACGGCAGGCCCACCGCGATCAGCAAGGTGAATACCTTCATGCAGATGCTGTACCTGCTGGCCGTGATCCTGGCCAGCGCCAGCGGCGTGCCGCCGCGCGGCATGCTCAACGTGCTGGCCGGCGTGGTGGTGTTCACCACGCTGATCAGCGGCATCGACTACGTCGGGCGCTTCATGCAGCGCGCCTTCGCGCGCATCGCCGCGTCGTGAAGCAGCTCGCGCTGGGCGTGCGGCTGCTGGACCGCGCCGTGTTCGACAGCTTCGTGCCCGGTTCCAACGCCGCCGCGCTGGCGGCGGCGCGGGGGCTGGCGGCGGGCCAGGGTGCACTGCTCTACCTGCACGGACTGGAAGGGGCCGGCAAGTCGCACCTGCTGCAGGCCATGTGCGCGGCCGTGCCCGGTGCGGCCTACCTGCCGCTGCCTGCACTCAGGGGCCTGGGGCCGGAGGTGCTTTCCGGCCTGGCGGGCCAGCCGCTGCTGGCCGTCGATGATCCCGGATCCATCGGCGGGGATGCGGCCTGGGAACGTGCGCTGTTCACGCTGTACAACGAGTGCACGGAGGCCGGCACGCGCCTGGCCGTCGCCGCGCGAGTGCCGGCCGCGGACCTGCCGCTCATGCTGCCCGACCTTCGTTCGCGCCTCGCGGCCATGCCGCATTTCGCGCTGCATCCGCTGGACGAGGCACAGCAGCGCGAGGCGCTGCGCGCCCACGCCGCGGCGCGCGGCCTGGTGCTGCCGGAGGAGACGCTGCAGTACCTGCAGCGACGCTTCGCGCGCGACATGGCCAGCCTGCATGCACTGCTCGAAAGGCTGGACGTGGCCTCGCTCGAGGCACAGCGCCCGCTGACGGTGCCTTTCATCCGCCAGGTGCTGGGGGAATTGCGGTAGCGGTTCGTTGAACGCCGGCGCGGGCGGCGGGCCGCCCGGCGACCGGCAGGATGGACGGTCTCAGTCGCCGCGTTTCAGGCGCAGCGCCAGCGTCGCCACGCGCCGCCCCAGTGCCCGCGCCACCGTCACTTCGTCGTCGGTGAGCGTGCCTTCGGGTGCGGCATTGTCCACGTGCGAGGCGCCATAGGGCGTGCCGCCCGACCGCGTGGTGTTCAGCGCATTCTCGGTGTAGGGCACGCCGGCCATCACCATGCCCTGGTGCAGCAGCGGCACCATCATCGACAGCAGCGTGGACTCCTGTCCGCCATGCATGGTCTGCGTGGACGTGAACACGCCGGCCGGCTTGTCCACCAGCGAACCCTCTGCCCACAGCGAGGAAGTCTGGTCGAGGAAATGCTTCACCGGCGCGGCCATGTTGCCGAAGCGCGTGGGGCTGCCGAGCACCAGGCCATCGCAGGTGCGGAGGTCATCCAGCGTCGCCCATGGCGCGCCCTCGTCGGGCACGGCCTTCACCGGACGCTCGCTCTCCGCCGATACCGGCGGCAGGCTGCGCAGCTTCGAGCGCGCGCCGGGCACGGCCTCGATGCCGCGGCACACCTCGCGCGCCAGCCGCGCCGTGCTGCCGCGGCGCGAGTAGTAGACCACCAGGATTTCCGCTTCGCCGGCCATGCCCTAGCGGGAGGCGGTGGCGAGGCCGAGGTCGTCGGCGCCGTTCCAGCGCGTGGTCCAGCGCGTGACCACCAGGTCCGGATACTGCCGCCGGCCGACGCTGCCGTTGTAGCGCGCCAGGGCCTTGCGCACGTCGTTGTTCTCGCGCTTCAGGTAGTGCCGCAGGATGGCGCAGCCCATGCGGATGTTCTCCTCGATCTGGATGAGCTGCCGGCGCTCCATGCCGAGCTGCTCGGGCCAGAAGGGCATGATCTGCATCAGTCCCACCGCGCCGGCGCTGGATACCGCCCAGCGGTCGAAGCGGCTCTCCACGTCCATCACGGCCATGACCAGTCCCGGCGGCAGGCGCTGCTCGCCGGGACGGTGCGCCTCGCAGAACACCGTCTCGAGGATGCGCACGCGCTCGTCGTGGTCTTTCACGATGCGCCGCAGGCGCGGTTCCATCATCGAGAACCACACCGCCGAGTCGAACTTGTCGGCGAAGCAGCTGGCGCTGGCGATGGCCTTCTCGACGATGGCGCGCAGCTCGGGTTCCTGCTGCGCGCCCGCGGCCACCTGGGCGCCGGCCACCGGCGCCAGTCCCAGCAGCAGCGCGGCGCTAAGCCTGGCGGCCCAGCCGGCGCAGGATTTCGGGAATGACGTCATCGGTGGGGATCTCGGTGGTGGTGCCGCTCCTGCGATGGCGATACTCAAGCCGGCCGGCCGCGAGGCCGCGGTCGCCCACCACGATGCAGTGGGGGATGCCCAGCAGCTCCGCGTCGGCGAACTTGACGCCCGGGCGGGCGTCGCGGTCGTCATACAGCACGTCGACGCCGGCCGCCCGCAGGGCGGCATACAGCTCGTCGGCCTTGCGTCGCACGGCTTCGGAGCGGTCGTGGTTCAGCGTCACGAGCATCACGGTATACGGAGCGATGGGATCCGGCCAGACGATGCCCTTGTCATCATGATTCTGTTCAATGGCCGCCGCAACGATGCGCGTCACACCTATGCCATAGCAGCCCATCAGGGGCGTGACGGCCTTGCCCTCGGGGTCCAGCACCGTCAGGTTCATGGCCTCGCTGTACTTGCGGCCGAGCTGGAAGATGTGGCCCACCTCGATGCCGCGGCGGATCGCCAGCCGCCCCCGGCCCGACGGCGAGGGGTCCCCGTCCACCACGTTGCGCAGGTCGGCCGGTTCGGGCTCGGGCAGGTCGCGGCCCCAGTTCACGCCGGTGAGATGGGCGTCCTTCTCGTTGGCGCCGCAGACGAAATCGGCCAGCGCGGCCGCGGCGTGGTCCACGACGACGCGGCAGGACAGGCCCTTCGGGCCGAGGAAGCCGGGCTCGGTCCCCGTGGCCTCGAGCACCCGCGCAGCGCTGGCCATGCGCAGGGGACTGGCGACGCCGGGAACCTTCTGCGCCTTGACCGCATTGAGCTCGTGGTCGCCGCGCAGCACCAGCGCCACCACGCCGCCGTCCGAGCCCTCGACGATGAGCGTCTTCACGCACTGCGAGGGAGCCACGCCCAGCAGCGAGCAAACCTCGGCGATGCTCCTCGCGCCCGGCGTGGCCACGCGCGCGAGCGCCTGCGTGGCCGCGGGCCGCCGGCCGTCGAATGCCGGCGCGGGCGCCAGCTCGAGGTTGGCGGCGTAATCGTCCTCGTCCGAGACGGCGATCGCGTCCTCGCCCGAGTCGGCCAGCACCTGGAATTCCTCCGACGCGCTGCCGCCGATGGCACCTGTGTCGGCGCGCACCGCACGGAACGTGAGGCCCATGCGGTCGAACATGCGCGTGTAGGCCTCCTTCATCACCGCGTAGCCTTCGGCCAGCGAGGCCTCGTCCATGTGGAAGGAGTAGGCGTCCTTCATCACGAACTCGCGGCCGCGCATCACGCCGAAGCGCGGCCGGATCTCGTCGCGGAACTTGATCTGGATCTGGTAGAAGTTCACCGGCAGCTGGCGGTAGCTCCTGAGCTCGCGCCGCGCCAGGTCGGTGATGACCTCCTCGTGCGTGGGGCCGATCACGAAGTCGCGCTGGTGGCGGTCCTTGAAGCGCAGCAGTTCGGGGCCGTACTGCTCCCAGCGCCCCGACTCCTGCCACAGCTCGGCCGGCTGCACGGCCGGCATCAGCACCTCCAGCGCGCCGGCGCGGTCCATTTCCTCGCGCACGATGGCCTCGACCTTGCGCACGGCCCGAAGGCCCATGGGCAGGAAGGTGTAGATGCCGGCGGCGAGGCGGCGGATCAGGCCGGCACGCAGCATCAGCTTGTGGCTGACGACCTCGGCCTCGGCGGGTGTTTCCTTGGTGGTGTTGACCGGATAGCGGGACAGGCGCATGCAGCGTTATTGCATCAGGAACTTGGGCGGGAAGTGGCGCAGTCTAGCAGGCCCGGCCGGCAGGGACGGGACCGGCGTTGTGGCCGGGGGCGGGGCGGCCCTATGATGGCTTTTCGCCGATGGAAGCTCCCATGCCGGACAACCGCCCGCGCAGCCGCGCGATCTACCTGCTGCCCAACCTGTTCACGACGGGCTGCCTGTTCTCGGGCTTCTACGCCATCGTGGCGGCGATCGACGGCAACTACGACCGTGCCGGCTTCGCCGTCTTCATGGCCATGCTGTTCGACACCATGGACGGGCGGGTGGCGCGCCTGACGCGCACCGAGAGCGCCTTCGGCAAGGAATACGACAGCCTCGCCGACATGGTGTCCTTCGGCGTGGCGCCGGCCATCGTCGCCTACCAGTGGGGCGTGGCGCGGCTGTTCGAGTATGGCGCGGTGTGGGGGCGCATCGGCTGGGTGGCGGCATTCACCTACGCCGTGTGCGCGGCGCTGCGCCTGGCTCGCTTCAACACGCGTTCGGCGGTGCAGGACAAGAACTTCTTCGAGGGGTTGCCCAGCCCGTCGGCGGCGGCCATCGTGTCGGCCTTCATCTGGTCGTCCACGCACTGGAAAGAACCCGGCCTGCCGGGACTGATCCTGGCCGCGCTGATCACGGCGCTGGCCGGTGCGCTGATGGTCAGCAGCTTTGCCTACAACAGCTTCAAGAACGTCAATGCCGAGGGACCGGTGCGCTTCGCCACCTTCCTGCTGGTGCCGCTGGGCTTCGTGCTGATCGCGATGTTCCGCTCCTATGCGCTGCTGGCCATCTTCGGCACCTACGCGCTGTCGGGGCCGCTGCTGTGGCTGGTGCGCCGGCGGCGGCGTGAACACCGGCACTCCCAGGAAGGGGTGGGTCCGGGAGGCAGTGCCTGATGACGTTGCGGGCCGGTTACCTGGCAGCGCTGGGCGTCACCGACTGGCGCCAGCGGCGCAGGCTGGCGGTGCAGCCGGAGAAGGCCGCGCGGACCCCGGCGGCGGCGGATGAGGCTGCGCTGGGAGCCGTCGGGCCCGGCGCCGGGGCGCAGCCACCAACGGGCATGACCGGCCCCGCAACGCCGCGCCTGCAGCCGGGACCTGCGGCCGACAGCTGGGAGCTGCTGGCCGGCGAGGTGGCCGCCTGCACGCGCTGCGCGCTGCACCGCAGCCGCAACTGCACCGTGTTCGGCGTCGGCGACCGGCAGGCGCGCTGGCTCATCGTCGGCGAGGCCCCCGGTGCCGAGGAGGACCGCCGCGGCGAGCCCTTCGTCGGCCGGGCCGGCAAGCTGCTGGATTCCATGCTGCGCGCCATCGGCCTGTCGCGCCAGCAGGTGTACATCGCCAACATCCTGAAGTGCCGGCCGCCGGACAATTGCACGCCGTTGCCCGCCGAAGTGGCGCAGTGCCTGCCTTACCT
>QGUX01000052.1 GCA_003242275.1 Pseudomonadota bacterium
CCCAGGGTTCCCCCCCCGTCGTCCACCTGGGGGGGGGTGGCCACCCCCGCCCACCCCCCCCGTGCGTTGACCGTGGCTCGGCCTTGGCCTCGCGCGGTGGATGCCGCCGGCGGTCGGCGGCGTCAGGTCACTGCAGCGGTCCGTAGTCCACCAGCCGGTCGAAGTAGCCGGTCACGGTCAGCTCGATGGTGACCGGCCCCTCGCTGGTGTTGAGCCAGTACCAGCCGTGCTCGCCGTCGAACGGCGCCACCAGCGAGCCGCTGCGGCCGGTGATGCCCTGTTCCTGTCCGGCCTCCTCGTAGCGCACCCAGAAGCCGTCGCCGCGCGCCGGATCGTGGCCGTGGAAGTCCACGTACACCTCGCCGCCCTCGACCTTCCAGCTGTACAGGATGGCCTTCGCCTTCTTCATCACGGCCTTCACCTCGGTGCGACCGTCGAAATCCAGCCGCACGCGCACCATCTGGGTCTTCGGCGGGGTGTCCTCGAGCTGGCTGATGGCCGGATTCGGCAGCGGCAGGGGTTGCATGGGATCGGCCGCGGAGGCATCGAGGTCGTCGTTGCCGGCGAGCAGGTCCTCGATCACGCCGTCCAGGCCCGCGTCCGCGGCGCGGGCGCGCGGGCTGAGCTGCGTCAGCCCCAGCGCGCGGCCGATGCCCGTGGGGTCGTAGCCGTACTCGGCGGGCAGCACGATGGTGAACAGCAGCACGGCTGCGACGAGGGCCGAGCCGATGAGCCACTGGATGATGTTCCGGCGCCCTGCCGGCGTGGTTGCGGTATCCATCCTCATCCTCACGCGGCGAGCAGGAAGCCTGCCAGCTGGTAGCCGAACAGAAGGAAGCCGACCGCCATCAGCACGCCGTTGGCCGGCACGATGGCGGCGTTGAAGTGCCGTGTGGAGCGCCACAGCGCGAACAGCAGCACCATCACCGTGAGCGCGAGGAGCTGGCCCAGCTCCACACCGAGGTTGAACGACACGAGGTTCGCCACCAGCCCGTCGCGCGAGGGTTCGAGCTCCTGGACCTTGGTGGCCAGCCCCAGGCCGTGCACCAGCCCGAAGGCGAACACCGCGATCCGCGGGTCAGGCCGCACCGGGAGGACGCGGAAGCCGCCGATGTTCTCGAAGCCCTTGTACACCACGGAAAGCCCGATCACCGCATCGACCAGGTGCGCATCGACCCGCCAGCCCAGCAGCACCGCTCCCAGCAGCGTGATGGTGTGTCCGGCCGCGAACAGCGTGGCGTACAGTGCCACGTCGCGCAGCCGGTGCAGAAGGAAGATCACGCCGGCCAGGAAGGCGAGGTGGTCGTAGCCGGTCACCATGTGCTTGGCGCCGAGGTAGGCGAAGGGTCCCGGATGTGCGCCGCGCGCCTGCATCACGAAGTCCGCGTCATGGCCCGAGACGCCATGGGCGAAGGCGACGGCCGGCAGCAGGGCCAGCAGTGGCAGCATCGCGCGCGGCTTCATGTGTTCTCCTGCCCCCGGAAGTTCTGCCGCAAGCATGCCACGGAACGCCGCGGCGGCGGGGCTGCCCGGCGATCAGTGGGACTTGCCGTCGTGCGTGCGTGCCGGTCGGGCCATCGGCCGGCCGGGGGCCGCGCGGGTCGCCGGTCCCCGTTCAGCGGTCAGCGCGTTCGCCGCCTCGAGGAAATCCCGGCCCCAGCGGTCGATGTCGTACTCCTCGACGATGCCGAAGAGTTGCCGGAGCCGACCCTCGGCTTCCTCCGCATCCATGGTCAGGGCCTGCACCAGGGTGGTCGTGAGGTCGGTGGGGTCGTGTGGATTGGTCAGCAGCGCACCTTTGAGCTCGGCGGCCGCGCCGGCGAATTCGGACAGCACCAGCACGCCCCGGCCGCCTTCGATGCCCTGCGTGGCGACGAATTCCTTCGAGACGAGATTCAGTCCGTCGCGCAGCGGCGTGATCCACATCACGTCGGCGGCGGCGTAGTGGGCGACGACTTCCTCGAAGGGCAGCGGGCGGGCGAAGAACCGCACGGGCGTCCAGTCGAGGCGGGCGAAGCGGCCGTTGATGCGTCCCACGGCCTGTTCGATGCCGACCTGAAGCTGGCGGTACACCGTCATCTCGCGCGCCGCCGGCACGCAGATGGATACCAGCGTGACCCTGCCATGCAGGTCGGGGTGCTGCTCGAGCAACCGTTCGAAGGCCTGCATCTTCTCCAGCGTGCCCTTGGTGTAGTCCAGCCGCTCGATGGAGAGCACCAGCTTGCGCGGCGCGATCTCGCGTCGCAGCTTCTCGAGGCTGGCGCGTACGACCGGCTGCGCCAGCGTGCGGCGGATGCGTTCCACGTCGGTGCCCACCGGGTGCGCGCCCAGCCCCACCACGCGGTCCCGGACCTTCAGGCGCGTGCTCATCCGGTCGAGCCCGACCGCGCAACCATAGGTCAGGAAGCGCGGCGCACAGGCTTCGCGCCGCAGCACCTCGGTGGGCATGGCGCCCCGCACCACGTCGACGAAGTTCTCCACCTGCCGCGGGATGTGGAAGCCGATGTAGTCGCAGCACAGCAGGCTGCCGAGGATCTCCCGGCGCCACGGCACGACGTTGAACGTGTCGGCCGAGGGGAAGTAGGTGTGGTGGAAGAACGCAATGCGCAGGTCGGGGCGCAGCTCGCGCAACCGTGCCGGCGCCATCCACAGGTTGTAGTCGTGCAGCCACACGGTGGCGCCGGGCGCGGCTTCCGCCGCGGCGGCCTCGGCGAAGGCGCGGTTCACCCGCTGGAAGACCTGCCAGTCCTCTTCCTTGAAGCGCGCCCGCTCCCAGAACGTGTGCAGCGTGGGCCAGAAGGCTTCCTTCGAGAAGCGCTTGTAGAAGGTATCCACGTCCGCCTTGGCCAGGGGGACGCGCACGGCCGTGAGGTTGGGATAGAGGTCCGGATCGACGGCCATGCGGGGATTGAAGTCACCCCGCCGCGGATCCTCGGTGCTCCAGGCGATCCAGGAGCCGGCCTGGCCGCCGGCAAAGAAGCTCAGCAGGCTGGGAATGATGCCGTTGGGTGAGCGCGGTGGGCGCAGCCGCAGCTCGCCGTCCTCGCGCACCTCTTCATACGGCAACCGGTGGTAGACCATGACCAGCCGTGCCCTGCCGCTGGAAGTGCGCCGCCGGGCAGTGCGATGCGGATCATCGTCGCGCAGCAGGCCGAAGTGGTCGATGGCCTCGAGGATGCCGCCACAGCCGGTTGCGCGTGCGTGCAGCACATGGTGCTCTCCGGCCGTGGCCTCCAGCAGTGCCGGTTCGGAGCCGCCGACACACACGCCCCGGAACCCGGCCTCGTACATGGACAGGTCGTTCAGCGTGTCGCCCGCCACCAGCAGCCTGTCGCGCGGCAGTTTCAGGTGACGCGCCAGCGCGGTGAGCGTGTGTCCCTTGTTCGTGCGCGGCGGCAGGATGTCGAGATAGCGGTCGGCGGAGTAGAGCACCTCGCATCCCAGTTCCCGGGCGACGCGCTCGATGGCTTCCCGGTAGCGTGCGAGCAGCCCGGGTTCACAATAGTAGGAGCAGCGGCGCTCCTGTGGCACGTCCTGGCGGCGCAGTCCCTCGAAGGAACGCATGGCGTCGGACACGCGGCGCTCGCCGGGCCAGCGTTCCTCGATGCGGGCCTGCAGCGGCTGCACGGGCTGGAGCGTGCGGCCATCGACCACCGTGGCGCCCACGTCGCAGACCAGGTAGTCCGGCCGCGGCAGGGACGGATCGGCCAGCAGGGGCATGACGGCCTCGAGTGCCCGCCCCGTCACCCAGATCAGCCGGATTTCCGGGTGGCGGTCGACCAGGCTGTAGAGCTGCAGGCGCTGCTCGCTATGGCCGGCCAGGAAGGTGCCGTCGAGGTCCGTGGCCAGCACGAGGCCGGCGGAATCGGAAGACATCGATGGAGATTCTACCAGTCGGGGCCACCCATCGCGACCCGGATCACGCGCAAGCCATGAATTGCAACGCAATCCGGCGGAATTCGTGGTTTTTTTCGCTCGTTATGTCGCGCCTGCGGCATGCAGGTTGCGCACTCACGATTTACTGCGATGCGTCGTGTCGTGCGCATTTCTTCCTGCCATGCCACGGTGATAAATTCCGCGCCACAACGGGCTGGAATTCCGGCCCCTCACGATGAAGGGCCGGGTTTCCCCGAATCATCCAACAGGGAGTCTTCAAGGGTCATGAACCAGAAGCGGACGAGCATGCTGCTCACGGGCTTCGCCGTGGGCGCGTCGGTGCTGGCCAGCCAGCTGGCGGCGGCGGCAGACAAGGAGCCGCAGATCCCCACCTGCGACAAGCGGTACGGGACGCTGGCGGTGCGCGAGCCGGAGAACAAGTGGTGGCGAGAGTTCGAACTCGAGTCGCCCGAGGCGCTGATCTAGGTCTTCGTGGCCGAGTCGAAGTGTTTCACGCTGGTCGATCGCGGCAAGGGCCTGGAGGTTGCGCAGGCCGAGCGCGCGCTGGCGTCGGGTGGTGACCTGCGGGGCGGATCGAACGTGGGCAAGGGCCAGATGCGGGCGGCCGACTACGTGCTCGTCCCCGACATCGTCAATCGCAACGAGCGCGCCGGCGGTCGCAACTTCGGCGGCCTGCTGGGCGGCGTGGTCGGCGGGGCGGTGGGTGCGGTGGTTGGCGGCATCAACCTGAAGAGCAAGACCGCCGAGGTGGTGCTGACGCTCACCGACGTGCGTTCCACCGAGCAGGTGTCGCTGCAGCAGGGCAAGGCGAAGAAGACCGACCTGGGCTGGGGCGCCGGCGGCGGTGGTTTCTTCGGCGCATTCGCGGCCGCCGGCGCCAGCAGCTATGCCAACACCGAGATCGGGCAGGTGGTCACCGCGGCCTACCTCGACGCCTTCGTCAAGCTGGTGGAGGACGTCAAGCAGCTCGAGCCCGATGCCCGGGCCGACAACGTGCAGCAGGCCGTGGCCATGGCCAGGCCGGGCAAGCTGCTGTCCGCGCCGAACAACAGCAGCGAGGCGCTGCGCGAGCTCGACACGGGCGCCATGCTGTATCCCACCGGCGAGAAGCAGGGCCCGTTCTGGAAGGTGATGGACGACCTGGGCAACGAGGGCTGGGTGCCGATGGGCCTGCTCGAGGTCGCCAAGTAGGCCCTCCCCGCCGAAGCGCCTGAAGGAGTCTCGCGCGGGCCTTCCCCGCGCGGGACTTCCTTTATTCGGGTACCTTGCAGCACTCCTGGAATCACGATGGTGTCCACGCAAGCCCAGGCCGATCGTGCACGACGGCGCATCTTCCTCGCCGGCCTGGCGTTCGCGCTGGTCGGCAGCGTGCTGTTCTCGGCCAAGGCGGTGGTCATCAAGCTGGCCTACCGGTATGGCGTGGACGCGGTCACGCTGCTGGCGCTGCGCATGCTGTTCGCCGCGCCGTTCTTCGCCGCGGCGCTGGCCTGGTCGGGCCGCGGTCGCGCACCGCTGACGCCGCGGGAGCATGCGCGGCTGGTGCTGATGGGCCTGGTGGGCTACTACGGCGCCAGCTATTTCGACTTCCTCGGCCTGCAGCATGTCAGCGCGGGCCTGGAACGGCTGATCCTCTACCTCTATCCCACCATCGTGGTGGTTATGTCGGTGCTGTTCCTGCGCCGCCGCTTCACGCGCAACGACGGCATCGCGATGGCCGTGGCCTATGCCGGCATCCTCGCCGCGTTCTGGCATGACCTGGAAACCGGCGGGGACGACGTGCCGCTGGGCGCGGCGCTGATCTTCGGCAGCGCGCTGACCTATGCGCTGTACCTGGTGCTGGGCGGGGAGATGGTGCACCGGATCGGCGCCATCCGGCTGACCTCCTACGCCATCCTGGTGTCCACCATGGCGGTGGCGCTGCAGTTCCTGCTGGTCAATTCCCCCTCGGCGCTGGCGCAGCCGGCACCGGTGTACTGGCTGTCGGCCGTCAACGGCTTCTTCTGCACGGTGCTGCCCGCCTTCGCCACCATGCTGGCCATCGAGCGCATCGGCGCCAGCCGCACGGCCCTGGTGGCGATGGTGGGGCCGGTGGCCACCATCGTCCTGGCGGCCTGGCTGCTCGACGAGCACATGTCCGGCTGGGGGCTCCTGGGAACGGCGCTGGTGCTGGCCGGCGTGCTGATCCTCTCTCGCGCGCGCGGAAGGTGAAAAGGGCGGACGGGCCTGTCCGTCCGCGACGTCGCAGGCCCGGTGATCGGCCCGGGCCGGCCGGTTGCAGGGCCGGCGGGGGCGGCCTGCGGCCACCAGGCAGGGCTTGACTCTGACCCCCTGCTGTGCATACTGTGTATACCGTGCATACAGAGCATCACAGCAGGGTCGCGCCGCTGGTCACCATCTCGCAGGCTGACCCGCGTCCGCTGTACCTGCAGGTCAAGGAGCAGATCCTGCACCGCATTGCGGCAGGCGACCTCGCCCCGGGGGCCGAGCTTCCCTCCATCCGCCAGCTCGCGGCCGACAGCCGCGTCAGCGTGATCACGATCAAGCGCGCCTACCTCGAGCTCGAGCTGGAGGGGGTGATCCAGACGCGCCAGGGGCTGGGTTCCTTCGTGGCCGAGAACAGCGGGCTCGATGCGCGGCTCAAGGAGCAGGAACTGGAGGGGCATCTGGAGGCAGCCGCGCGGCTGGCGAAGCTGCTGGACCTCTCGGAGCGGGAACTGGGTGAACGACTGCGCCGCGCCCTGCGCGGCAGGAAGGACGAATGAGCTCGGCTGGCACCAACGCATTTGTGCTCGAGGGAGTGCGGCGGTCCTTTACGCACTTCGCACTGCAGGACATCACATTGACCCTGCCGCTGGGGCAGATCATGGGCCTGGTCGGGCCGAACGGCGCCGGCAAGAGCACGACCATCCGCCTGCTGATGGGTCTGCTGCATCCGGACGCGGGCCGCATCGAGATGCTGGGACACTCCATCCCGGCGGAGGCCGCCGCCGCCAAGGAGGAGGTCGCCTTCGTCTCCGATGACATGCGCCTGTTCGGCACCGCCACGCTGCAGTGGCACATGGACTGGATGGCGTCCATGTTCGCCCGCTGGGATGCGCGCTTCGCGCAGGAGCTGCTCTCCCGGTTCAACCTTCGCGCCGGCCAGGCCGTGGAGCGCATGTCCCAAGGCGAGCACGTGAAGGCACTGCTGCTCCTGGCCCTGGCGCGCCGCCCTCGGCTGCTGGTGCTGGATGAGCCGACTTCGGGCCTCGACCCGGTCGCGCGCCACGAGCTGCTCACCGAGCTCATGCAGGTCGTGCGCGAGGAGGACCGCTCGATCCTGTTCTCCTCGCACCACACCGCGGACGTGGAGCGCATCTGCGACCAGATCGCCTTCATCGACCGCGGCCGGCTGGTGGCGGCCAGCGACAGGGAGAGCTTCCTGGAGCGCTGGCGGCGGCTGCTGGTCGACCTGCCGCCGGGATCGGCGCCGCCGAGGATCGCGCACACGGTCGACCTGTCGCTGGGCGGGCGCGTGGCTTCGCTGACCACCGATCGCTACGACGGGGAGCTGCATGCGCGGATCGAGGCCGCCGGCGCACGCGTGCTCGAGGTGCAGCGCATGACGCTGGAGGAAATCTTCGTGGCCATCGTGATGAAGAGCCGGCAGGAGGGGATGGCATGAACCGCTCGGTCTTCTGGGCACTGGTGCGCAAGGACCTGTACCTGCGGCGGGCGATGATCATCGCGATCCTGGTCGTGGGCCTGGGTTCGCTGGTGCTGGCGAGCTTCGGAGGCAGGGCATTCGCGGTGGGCGGGCTGCTGTTCCTGACCGCCAATGTCGCGGGTGGCCTGTTCATGGCGGCGCTGTCGCTGTTTGGTGAGCGCAGGGCGCTGGCACGCGGTTTCGCACTGTCGCTGCCCGTTTCGGGTCGTTATTACGACCTGTCCAAGCTGGTGTCGGGCTTCCTCGCCTTCGGCATTCCCTGGCTGGTCCTGACGGTCGCGGCGGTGGGCGGCATGTTCCTGCCCGGCGGCATGCCGGGCATGGCGGTGTACGCACTGCTGATCCAGCTGTTCGTGATCGCGCAATTCGCCGTGGTGCTCGCGGCGTACTCCTGCATCACCAGCGAGGCGGTGTCCGGGGTCGTGATCCTGTTCGTCAACGTGGCCCTCAGCCTGTTCATGATGCAGATCAACCAGCCGGAAATCCTCGGCCCGTGGCGTGGCGATGCGATCGTGTGGACGCCGTTCGCGCGCGTCACGCTGCTGGCGGAACTGGCCGTGATCGCGGTGGCCGTCGCCTTCACCTACATCATGGCGTCCCGTCGCCGGGACTACATCTGAAGGAGCCTTCCATGAAGAGCAGGAACGTCTTGCAGGTACCGGCGGTGGCCGCGATCGCGGTGGTGGCATTGCTGCCGCCGCTGATGATGATGCAGCGGCCGGTGACACCCACTGCTGTCTGCGCCAAGGATTGCCCGGTGCAGTCCCCGACGACGGGCGGCTTGGGTATCCGGAGCCTGCTGTCGGTGGATTGAGACAGCGGCGGCAGTCCTTCGCCATGTAGTCCCTGTGCGCCGCATTTCCTTACAAGTGCGGCGCGCCTTGCCGGCTTTCACGAGCCTTTCATCCCGCCTTCAGGAGTGTTCACGAGTGTCCTTGTAAGTTGGGTCCATCGGACGGGACTTCAGTCTGCGTCCGCAACGGATGTAACGATGGACTCAAGGAAAGGAGAAGTGCGATGAACACGAAGTCGGGTGGCATGGCGCGAGTGGCGATCGCGGCCTGCGTGCTGCTTGCGGCGTCAACGGCAACGATGGCGGCCGATGCTCCGGATCGCGGCATGGACGCGCGCGAACCTGTGCAGCTGACCTTCCGCTACGATCCGCGCGACCTGTCGACCCCCAGGGGCGCAAGCCGCGTGTACTCGCGGCTGCTGCAGGCCGCGCGCAGGCAGTGCGGCATCGCAGACGCGCAGATGCGGGATCTTCGCGCCACGGATCCGCGCTGCGTCGCCGAGCTGGTCGATGGAGTGGTCGTGAAGTCCGGCTCGGAGGAACTGGCGGCGCTTCATCGCAGCATGCCCAGAGGTGGCCTTGCCGCGGTGCGCTAGGCTGGTGTGACGCGGACCAGCCGTTCACCGCGGAGCGAGTAACCATCGGGGGGGCCGTACTCGCTCCAGTATTCGAAAAGGCGTAGCCGCCGCGCGAAGAGCTGGAACCGCTCGTCGTCGCGGAAGGGCTGCATCTCGGGCAACCACAGCACGCCCCAGGCCCCGCCGACCGAACCTTCCCGCGCGTAGTGGTCGGCGGAGTCGAAGGCGAGGGCAAAGGCCTCGTCGATCGCACCGCGGATGCTGTGCCACAGCATCAGCCGCTTGCGCAGCGGCGGGTCGAGGTTGCCGGATGCCACCACCGAGATCCGCTGCATCTCCGCCGGACGTCCGGCGCGCAGTTCCAGCAGTGCGAACAGGTCGTGCAGGGGCGCCATGGTCGGCGACTGGCCCTGCTCGATGGACAGCTGCGCGAACCTCCGGGCCGCCTCGTCATTGCCCAGCGTCAGGTGCAGCGCGGCCAGCATCTGCACGCCGATGGGATGCGTGGGTGCCACCTGCAGGGTGTATTCCGCCTGCTGCATCGCGCGCGCGAGCTGTCCCACCGACAACGTGAGCCAGGCACAGCGCAGGCCGCTGACCAGTGGATCGGCCGTGAGCGAATGCGCGATGCGGAAGCGCTCCTCGGCGCGCACCCAGTTGCCCCCGAGGCAGTCGATCACGCCCGCGGCGCACCAGGTTTCGCCATTGTGTTCGTCGAGGTCCAGGGCCTGCGCCACTTCCTCCCTGGCAAGCTGCAGCGCGCCGGCGCCGGCGAAGCCGAACATGACCTCCATCGTGTACTGGATGGCGAGCAGCGAGCGCGCGCGCGGGAACTGCGGCGAGTCCGCGATGGCCTGGCGCAGCAGGTCGATGGAGCCCGCGATGCTGCCGGGACTGGGACGCTGCGACAGCGAAAGTGCCTTGAGATAGGACAGGTAGGCATCCGGCGTCACGTCGACATTGGCGTCCGGGCGCGTGCCTTCCGGATCCACCACCTGCGCCAGCTGCCGCGCCAGGTCCCCCTGCAGCTCGGCCAGCCCGGCCAGCGAGCCGCGCACGGTGTGCGACCACACCGTGGCGCCGGTGGCCACGTCGATCAGCCGCGCGGTGATGCCGAGCCGCACGCGGTCCCCGGCCACCTCGCCGGTTACCACGCGCGCCACGTTCAGAACGTCGCCGGCAAGGCGGGGATCGGGGTGGCGCGCCCACGCCGTGGCGCTGGAGGGGTGCGCGGTCACCCTCAGGCGGCTGCGTGCGGACAGCAGGTGCGACAGATCGGCCGCGATGGCCTCGCCGAGGCCGGGGGTGGTGCCGCCCAGGATTCGGTCGGTGAAGGGCAGCACGGCCAGTGACAGCGGATGGCGCTGGCCCGCGGCGGAAGGAACGCCGACCGTGCGGACAGCGGCCACGAAGCGGTAGCCGCGCCCGGGGGAGGTGACGATGAAGCGGTGTTCCCAGGGCTTCTCGCCCAGGACCTTGCGCAGCTGCGACACCACCTGGTTGAGGCTGTTCTCCTCGACGACGACATTGGGCCAGAGGACCTGCATCAGCTCGCGCTTGCCCAGCAGTTCCCCGGGGTGCCGCACGAAGTGCAGCAGCGCGTCGAAGACGCGCGGCTGCAGGTCGACGCGGGTATTGCCGGGGAGGCGGTAGAGCACGCGCTGCCGCGCATCCACCCGGAAGCCATCGAACTCGTAGCCGTCCTGTGCTTCCATGCGGGCTGCCTCCCCGTTGCGGCCGCGTCAGTGCCTCAATCGCCAGCCCGTGCGGATCATCCAGTGCACCAGCAGCAGGCAGGCCAGCAGCACGGCGATGATGATGCCGAAGGAGAGCGCGACGTTGACGTCGGCCTGCCCGTAGAAGCTCCAGCGGAAGCCGCTGATCAGGTACACCACCGGGTTGAACAGCGTGACCGTGCGCCAGGCCGGCGGCAGCATGTCGATGGAATAGAAGCTGCCGCCGAGGAAGGCCAGCGGCGTGACGACAAGCGCCGGCACGAACTGCAGCCGCTCCCAGCTGGTGGCCCAGATGCCCAGCACGAAGCCGAACAGGCTGAAGGTGAAGGCCGTCAGGAACAGGAACACCAGCATCCACACAGGGTGCAGGATGGACAGCGGCACGAAGAAGGCCGAGGTCGCCAGGATGATCAGGCCGATCATCAGCGATTTGGTGGTGGCCGCGCCCACGTAGCCCATGATGGTCTCGGCAGTGCCCACCGGCGCGGACAGGAGTTCGTAGATGGTGCCGGACCACTTCGGGAAGTAGATGCCGAAGGAGGCATTGCCGATGCTCTCGTTCAGCACCGACAGCATGATCAGGCCGGGCACGATGAAGGCGCCGAAGGGCACGCCGCCGATCTCGGTCATGCGCGAGCCGATGGCCGAGCCGAAGACCACGAAGTACAGCGAGGTGGTCAGCACCGGCGTCAGGATGCTCTGGACCACAGTGCGGAAGGTGCGGGCCATCTCGAAGTGGTAGATGGCGCGGACGGCGTACCAGTTCATGCCGCCCCCTTCAGCGTCGACACGAAGATGTCCTCCAGCGAGCTCTGCTGGGTCTCCAGGTCGCGGAACTCGATGCCGCAGGCGGCCACCTCGCGCAGCAGCAGCGCGATGCGGCCGCGCTCCGCCTCGTTGCTGAAGGTGAACACCAGCGTCATGCCGTCCTCGGACAGCGCCAGCTTCCAGGCCGCGAGCCGGGGCGGCACGGCATCGAGCTTCTCCATCAGGTGCAGGCGCAGGTCCTTGCGGCCCAGCCGCTGCATCAGCCGCGTCTTCTCGTCCACCAGCACCAGGCGGCCCTTGTTGATGATGCCGATGCGGTCGGCCATCTCCTCGGCTTCCTCGATGTAGTGGGTGGTCAGGATGATGGTGACACCGTCGTCCCTGAGCTCGCGCACCAGCTGCCACATGTCGCGCCGCAGTTCCACGTCGACCCCGGCGGTGGGCTCGTCGAGGAACAGCAGCTTAGGCTCGTGCACCAGCGCCTTGGCGATCATCACGCGGCGTTTCATGCCGCCAGACAGCGCCATGATCTTCGTCCCGCGCTTGTCCCACAGCGACAGCGAGCGCAGCACCTTCTCCACGCGCGCCGGATCGGGGGCGTGGCCGAACAGGCCGCGGCTGAAGGCGACCGCCGCCTGCACGGTCTCGAAGGCCTCGGTGGCCAGCTCCTGCGGCACCAGGCCCACCGCGCGCCGCGCCGCGCGCGTGTCGCGCGCGATGTCGTGGCCCGCCACCACCACGCGGCCGGACGACATGTTCACCAGCCCGCACACGATGCCGATCAGCGTGGTCTTGCCGGCGCCGTTGGGTCCGAGCAGTGCGAAGATCTCGCCCTGCCGGATCGCAAGGTTCACGTCGCTCAGTGCCGCGAGCCCGCCGGGATAGGTCTTCGACAGGTTTTCGATGGTCAGGATGGGTTGTTGCACGGCGCGCATTCTACGCTGGCGGCACGCCGCCACAGCCAGCCGGAAGGGCTGGATTTCCATGACCCGGACGGGGGAGGTGTCCGCAGCGCGGGTGAGCCTGGGCGCGAAGGCAGGGCCGCCCGGCCGTCATGATGGCCGGCGCCTCGATGCGGGGAAGAGGGTGGGGGCGCGGATCAGCGCCGCCTGAGGCCCGAAAGCGGCGAGACGGGCCTGGGCTCGGAAGTCTCGATCGAGAGCGTGAACGTGCGTCGCTCGACGCCCTGCAGGGCGCCGACGTTCACCACCCGCCGAGCCACTTCCTCGTTGCGTTCGTTGCGCACGGTGATCAGGATGGTGAACTCGGTGGCCGCGTCCATGCGCTCCGCATCGAGGGTGCCCTCGACCTGCCACGCGGTCCTGGTGGCGGCGACGCCACCGGGACGCGCGTCCTTGTCGAAGCGCAGGTGGTGCTTGCAGCCCGGGCAGACGACCGCACTCTCGAGGATCGTCGCCCGGCAGTGAGGACAGGTGCGGGTCGCGCCCGCGTGGGTCGCCGACCGCGCGATGCCAATCATGCGACGTTGGCGCCCCTGCTCCGGTCGGCGAGGCTGGTGGTGGAGGAGGAGCCAGAGCCGGACTTCGCGCCCTCCTCGAAGCCGAAGTCGACGCTGCCGCGCATGCGGGCGCCGGCCGCCACGGTCAGCGAGCCCGCCTTCACGTCGCCCGTGATGCTGCCGCCCTGCTGCAGTTCGACGCGCTTGGCGCTCTCGATGTTCCCCTGCAGCTCGCCGCTGATGATGACCTCGCCGGCCTTCACCTGGCCCTCGACACGGGCGCCGGAGTCGATGTGCAGGTTGCCCTCGACCTGGATGTCGCCCTTGAACTTGCCGGCAACCCGCACATGGCCGTTGCCGATGATCTTGCCTTCGATGGTGAGCCCCGAGGCGATCAGCGATTCTTTCATGTCGTTGCGCTCCTTCGGCGCGGTCTTCTGCGTAGTGTCCTGCGATTGCAGCGAAGATGCCAGTGGCTGCCCGGCCGGGGCCGGGGTCGCGCCGGTGGCGCCGGTTTCAGGTTTGTCCCAGAGGGCCATACGAAGCTCCCGTCGGTTGTCGATCCGGGCGAAGTTAACCCGGTTGAGCGGGTGGTGAAAGCCTGTCGCCGTTCGGCGAACACCGGTGCGGGGCAGGGGGCCGCACCATTATTGTCATGCCGCGGAAAGGGCGGCCAGCACCCGCCCGGGCAGCAGCGGATAGCGCTGCATGCGCCGGCCGGTGGCGTCGAAGAAGGCATTGGCGATGGCCGCGGCGGCGGCGGCCATGGTCTCCTCGCCGGCGCCGGTGGAGCGCTCCCCGGGGCGCTGCACCACCACGGCGCGGATCTCCGGCGCGACGCGCATGCGCAGGATGGGATAGGAGGCCCAGTCCAGGCTGGTGACCCGCCGCGCGTCGAATCGCACTTCCTCGAGCAGCAGGCGGCTGGCGGTCTGCACCAGCTGCCCCTCGATCTGCCGCTCGACGATCAGCGGATTGACCACCATGCCGGCGTCCAGCGCGCCGGTGAGGCGGAGGACGCGCACGACGCCCGTCTGCGTGTCGACCTCGATTTCGGCCATGGCGGCGCCATGGGAGATGAGGTGCGTGCCCAGTCCCAGGCCGCGGCCGCGGCGCACGCGTCCGCCGGTGATGCGTCCCGGCGTGAAGGGCCGCTGCCAGCCGCCCGCCTCGGCCGCGGCGTCGAGCACACCGCGCCAGCGCTCATCCTTGATGTTGCGGCGGCGGAACTCCAGCGGGTCGATGCCGAGTTCGAAGGCCAGGGCATCCACGGCCTGCTCGGACACGAACGCGAACGACAGGTCCAGCGGCGAGCGCAGCCAGGCGCCGCGCAGCCAGTCCAGCGCCGGCAGGCGGTGGTTGAGCAGCTTCACGTTCGGGATGTCGTACATGCCGCCGCACACCAGCGGGTTCACGCCCTGCACGGGCACGGGGGGCCATTCCGCCGCTGGCGCCACGCCCGCGAGCTGGCTGGTGGTTTCCACCTGGCTCCAGTTGTGCTGCCAGCCTTCATATTCATAGGCGACGATGCGTCCCCGTGCATCGGCCGCGATGCGCACCTCGCCCACATGCGGCGGGCCGTAGGTGTCCCAGCCATGCTCGTCGTGGCGCATGAACTGCACGCGCACCGGCGCGCCGGTCAGGCGGGACATCAGCGCCGCGGCCTGCGCGACGTCGTCGTAGCAGCTGTGGCCGTAGGTGCCGGCGCTCTCGGCGAACTGCACGGTGAGGTTGCGCTCGGGCATGTCCAGCAGCGTGGCGATGCCGCGGCGGCAGGCGAAGATGTCCTGCGAGGAGGCGATCACCAGGCCCCGGTCGTCGCGGATGTCTGCCAGCGCGCAGCTGGGTGCGAAGGGTGCGTGCGCCTGGTAGGGGCCGTAGCCGGCGAACCGCACGCGCTTCGCCGCGTTTTCGGCGGCGGTGGCCGGATCGCCGCGCGAGGCCACCACATTGTCGATGGTGGCGGCTTCGCGCATGGCCGCATGCAGGCCGTCGGTGCCGGGCAGCGGCGGCGGCTCTTCCCAGGTGACGCGAAGTGCGGCCGCGGCGCGCACCGCGTCCCACTCCCGCGGCGCCACCACGCCGATGAAGTCCTGCCGGCGCAGCACGCGTGCGCCAGGGATGTGCGCGATGCTCCCGGCATCCACCTCCAGCACGCGTGCACCGGCGTCATGGCGCGCCTGGCCGCGCGGCCGCACCACGCGCCCGTGCAGCATCCCCGGCAGGCGGATGTGCTGGATGTAGGTGTGCATGCCGTCGACGCGGCTGCGAAGGTCCGTGCGCGGCACGCGTTGCCCCACCACCCTGTAGGCGGAGGCGGGCTTCACCGGCGCGGCGCCGTCGATGCGGACCTGCAGCGCGCGGCCGCCGACCAGCTCGCCATAGCCCACGCGCCGCGACGGCGCAGTTGTGACGAATACCTCGCCACGTTCCACGCCGAGCGACCCGGCCGGGGCGCCGAGCCTGGCCGCCGCCAGCTCGAGCAGTTTCGCGCGCGCGTGCGCGGCGGCCTGCGCCGCCTGCGGCCGGCCGCGCTGCACCGAGGCGCTGGAGTAGGTTCCGCCCTGGTTGGGCGAACGCTGCGTGTCGAG
>QGUX01000053.1 GCA_003242275.1 Pseudomonadota bacterium
AGGCCGTCCATGTCCACCACCTCGATGGACAGGTCGCGCCACGCCAGCTTCTCGCCCGGCACCGGCAGCCGGCCCAGGTGCCACAGCACGAAGCCGGCCATGGTGTTGTAGTTGTCGCCGCGCGCGAGGTCCTTGCGCCCGAGCGCCCGCTCGGCCTCGTGGATGGGCACGTGGCCGTCGATCAGCCAGCTGCCGTCCTCGCGCTGCTGCATCGAGGCCGACTCGCGGCTGCCCATCTCGGGCAGGTCGCCGGCGATGGCCTTGAGGATGTCGGCCGGCGTCACCAGTCCCTCGATGCCGCCGTACTCGTTGGTCACGACGCCGAGGTGCACGTTGGAGCGGCGGAACGTCTCCAGCAGGTGGAAGATGGAGATGCCCTCGGGCACGTGCAGTGGCGGCTGCGTGTCCTTGTCCACGTCGATGTGGCCGCGGCGCAGCGCCTCGCCGAGGTTGGCCAGCGAGATCACGCCGATGAGCTGCTCGAGCTCGCCGCGGCAAAGCAGGAAGCGCGCATGGCCGCTCTGGCGCGCTTCCTCCCAGAGCGTTTCCACCGGCTCGTTGATGTCCAGCCACAGGATGTCGCCGCGCGGCACCATGATGGCGGTGATGTTGCGGTCGGCCAGGCGCAGCACCGAGTCGATCATCTCCGCCTCGTGCCGGTGCAGCGCGCCGGTCTGCATGCCCTCCACCGCCAGCGCGCGCACGTCCTCGTCGGTGATGCCGGACTGGCGCTTGGCCACGGTGGGCAGCAGTTTCAGCAGCGCGTCGGTGGAACGCTGCAGCAGCCAGACCAGCGGCGCGCCGATGCGCGCGATGACCTGCATGGGCAGGGCCACCAGCACGGCCCAGCGGTCGGCATAGGCCATGGCCAGGCGCTTGGGCACCAGCTCGCCGAGCACGATGGAAAAGTAGGTCATCACCACCACGATGACGCCGTAGGCCAGCTCCTCGGCGTAGTCCGCGAGCCGCGGCTCGACATCGGACAGCCACGCGGCCAGGCCCGCGGAATACGCGGCACCGCTGTACATGCCGGTGAGGATGCCGACCAGCGTGATGCCCACCTGCACCGAGGAGAGCAGGCGCGTGGGATCGTCGAGGAGCTGCAGCGCCGCGCGCGCGCCGCGGCTGCCCTCTTCGGCCAGGGCATTCAGGCGGGAGCGGCGCGCCGAAACCAGTGCGATCTCCGCCGAGGCAAACAAACCGTTCAGGACGATCAGGCCGAGGATGACCGCGGCTTGGTGCATCGCCTAGTGTGCGGACTGTCCATGCGAGCTGGCATCATAGCGCGCTTTCGGGAACTTACGCGGAGCGGCAGATGAAACGCGTGCACACCTTCCGGGGCGTGGTGATGGACCGGCCGGTGAAGACCCCGCCGCGACCGGCTCCGGCCGGCCCGGCGAAAATCCGCGTCAGCCGCGAGACGGCCGGACGCGGCGGCAAGGGCGTCACCGTGATCACCGGCCTGCCCCTCAGGGGCGCGGAGCTGGAGGAGCTGGCCGCGCGCCTGAAGCGCTGCTGCGGCGCCGGAGGCGGGGTGCAGGGGGGCCGCATCGAGATCCAGGGCGAGCACCGGGACCGCCTCGTGGCCGAGCTGGCGAAGCTGGGCTACGACGCGAAGCGGGCGGGCGGCTGAGCGCCCGCGGCAGGCCGGGCACCTTGCCGCGCGGCCCCGGCGGTCAATGATGGTGGTGCTGGTGTTCCTGCGCGGTGGCCGCGGGCACCAGGGGCCGCACCTCGAGCATCACGGTGAACTCGGGCTGGCCGCCGTCGAACTTCAACGTGAGCGGCACCTTCTCGCCCGCCACCAGTGGCGCCTTCAGCTCGTTGAACATCACGTGCACGGCACCCTGGTCCATGCGCAGGGTTTCGCCGGGCTTGAGCGTCAGGCCCGCCAGCGGCCACATGCGCGTGGTGCCCTCGGCGGTCATGCTGGTCCGGTGCAGCATCACCAGGTCGCTGACCGTGGAGACGATCTTCATCAGCTTGCGCTCCTCGTCGCTGGTGTTCACCAGCACGAGATAGGCCGCGCCCACCTTGGCGCCGGGCGGGGTGGCGCGCGCCCAGCCCTCGAGCACCTTGACCTCCGCGGCCGCGAACTGCGCCGCGCCCAGTGAAAACACCGCCAGCAGGGCCGCCAGGGCACGCATCTTGGTCGCCTTGTTCATGCGCTCATTCTACCTCGTTTAAGCTTCGCGCCCCATGATCAGGTTCGACACCGTCACGCTGCGACGCGGCCCGCGGGTGCTTTTCGCAAACGCGAGCTTCAGCCTGTTCCGTGGCGAAAAAGTGGGCATCACCGGCGAAAACGGCAGCGGCAAGTCCAGCCTGCTGGCGCTGGTGCGCGGCGAGCTCACGCCCGATGCCGGGCAGATCGAGATACCCGGCAACCTGTCGGTGGCGCACGTGGCGCAGGAAGTGGCCGCCGTCGACCGTGCGGCCATCGAATTCGTGCTGGACGGCGACGAGGAGCTGCGGCAGGTGGAGGCCGCCATCGCGGCCGCCGAGGCCGCGCCCGACACCGACGGCACGAAGCTCGCCAACCTGTACGCGCGCTACGCGGGCATTGGTGGCTACGACGCGCGCGCGCGCGCCGCGCAGCTGATGCATGGGCTGGGTTTCTCCCCCGGGGACGAGACGCGCCTGGTGCGCGAGTTCTCCGGCGGCTGGCGCGTGCGGCTGAACGTGGCGCGGGCGCTGATGTGCCGCTCGGACCTGCTGCTGCTCGACGAACCCACCAACCACCTCGACCTCGACGCCATCGTGTGGCTGGAGGGCTGGCTGCGCGAGTACCAGGGCACGCTGCTGCTGATCGCGCACGACCGCGAGTTCCTGGACCGCGTGGTGGGACGCATCGTCAACATCGAGCAGCAGCGCGTCACGGTCTACACCGGCAATTACTCCGCCTTCGAGGTGGCGCGCGCCGCCGCGCTGGCGCAGCAGACCGCGCTGTACGAGAAGCAGCAGCGCGAGATCGCGCACATGGAGGACTTCGTGCGCCGCTTCCGCGCCAAGGCCAGCAAGGCGCGCCAGGCGCAGAGCCGGCTGAAGGCGCTGGAGCGCATGCAGCGCATCGCGCCGGCCCACGTGGATTCGCCGTTCGAGTTCAGTTTCGCCGAGCCCGCGCGGCTGCCGCGCCCGCTGCTGGCGGTGAAGGACCAGAAGGCCGGCTACGGCGATCGCGTGCTGCTGTCGGGCGTGAGCCTGACGGTCTACCCGGGCGATCGCATCTCGCTGCTGGGACGCAATGGCGCGGGCAAGTCCACGCTGGTCAAGCTGCTGGCCGGCGAGCTGCCCTCGCTCGGCGGCACGCGCGACGACGCGCGCGACCTGGTCATCGGCTACTTTGCCCAGCACCAGCTCGAGCAGCTGGACGAGGCGGCCTCGCCGCTGCTGCACCTGCAACGCCTCGCGCAACAGCTCGGCCAGCGGCCCACGGAGCTGGAGCAGCGCAGCTTCCTCGCCAGCTTCGGCTTCCGCGGCGATCGCGTGTTCGAGCCCGTGGGACCATTTTCCGGCGGCGAGAAGGCACGGCTGGCGCTGGCGCTGGTGGCGTGGCGGCGTCCCAACCTGCTGCTGCTCGACGAGCCCACCAACCACCTGGACCTGGAGATGCGCCAGGCGCTGGCGATGGCGCTGCAGGAGTACGCCGGCGCGGTGATCATGGTGTCGCATGACCGGCACCTGCTGGCGACGGTGACGGACCGGTTCCTGCTGGTGGCCGACGGGCGCGCCACGGAATTCGACGGCGACCTGGACGACTACGCGGCGTGGCTGGCGCGCGGCGGCGCTGCCGCGGCTCCCGCGGCGAAACCCGCGGCCCCCGCCTCGCCTGTCGCGCGGGACGCCGCGAATGCCGGCCGCAACGGCGGATACGCGGCGCCGGCGGACAACTCCCGCGCAGCCGCGCAGCAGCGGCGCCGCGAAAGCGCCGAGCAGCGGCGCGCGCTGGCGCCGTTGCGCTCGCGCCTGGCACGGCTGGAGAAGCGCCTGCAGGAACTGGCCGCCGAGGCCGGCGAACTGGATGCGCAGCTCGCCGATCCCGCGCTGTACGAGCCGGGCGGCCGCACCCGGCAGATGGACCTGACCGCGCAGCGCGCCCGCGTGGCGCAGGAGACCGAGCAGGTCGAAGCCGAGTGGCTGGAAGTCAGCGAGGAGCTGGAACGCGCCGCGGCCGGGTGAACCGCGGGCGGACCGCAGCGCGCCGTGCGATGGCCGGGGCCTTCCCGGTGGCAGTCCCGCGCTGCGGGTTCAGCCCGGCTCGTCGGGGATCAAGTGCCCGGCGCGATCGCGCTTGGTGCGCAGGTAGCGCTGGTTGTACTGGTTCGGCGGCGCGAGCAGCGACTCCATCTCTTCCACGTCGATACCCCGCGCCCGCAGCTCGCGCACCTTGTGCGGGCTGTTGGTGAGCAGGCGGATGCGCGTGTAGCCGAGCTGGCGCAGCATCGAGGCCGCGATGGCGTAGCTGCGCTCGTCGGCGCTGAATCCCAGGTGCCGGTCGGCATCGACGGTGTCGAGCCCGGCGTCCTGGAGCTGGTAGGCGCGCAGCTTGTTGGCCAGGCCGATGCCCCGCCCTTCCTGCGCCAGGTACAGGAGCACGCCGCCGCCCTCGGCATGCAGACGCTGCACCGCGGTCTGCAGCTGCTCGCCGCAGTCGCAGCGCAGGCTGCCCAGCAGGTCGCCGGTGAAGCAGGAGGAATGCGCACGCACCGGCACCACCGTGGCGGGATCCGGCGTGCCCACCACCACCGCCACATGCTCGCTGGCATCGCGGCGGTCGCGGAACAGCACGAGGTGGCTCATCACGCCTTGGCGCAGTGGCACGCGCGCATCGCTGACGCGCACGAGGTCGTCCTCGCGCGGCAGTGCGTGGCGCGCCACCTGGTCGATGCGCACCGGCAGCACCGAGGACGGCACGGCCTCGGCGTGCACGCCGGTGACCAGCAAGGCCGGCAGCAGCTGCGCGCTCTTGGCAAGCTGCACGGCGGCCGTGCCGAGCTCATCGGCGCAGGTGACATGCGGCACGGCCTCGCCCAGCGCCGTGCGCCAGCCGTCGGCCTCCCAGTGGCGGCCGAGCTCATGGAGCTGCGCCGGCCCCAGCCCTGCGGGCAGCGCCAGCAGCAGCACCTCGTCCGACTCGCAGGGCACGCGCAACGCCGCCGCGCGCGCGCCGGTAATCACCAGGGCCGCGCCCGGCTGCGCCAGCGCGTGGGCGATCAGCGCGTCATCGGCCGTCTCCAGCGGCACCACGAGGCGCCAGGCGCGGCCCGCGGCATCCTGCACGGCGATGGCCCGCCCGCGGCGCAGCTCCGACAGCGCACGGTCCACGGCCACCAGCGCGGCATCTCCCAGCGGCGGCTCGGGAGCCCGGGGAACGGGTTGCAGGCGGGATCGGGTCATGGGAGCCGTAAGGGTACCGCAACAGGCCTTCAGCGGCCGATCGTGCGATGCAGGAATTCCACCGCGCGGTCGGTGGCCGGGCCGCTGAAGAAGGGCGGCGCCACATGCCCCACGCCGTGGATGATCACCAGCTCGGCCACCAGCCCGGCGCGGCGGTAGGCCCCATCCAGCTCCAGCGCCTGGTTGACCGGGATGGTCTGGTCCTGGTCGCCATGGAAGATCAGCGCCGGCGGATCGTCGGGATCCACGTGCTCCACCGGGCTGGCCAGGCGCGCCAGTTCCGGCACCTCGTCAGGCATTGCACCCAGCAGCGACTGCAGCGCCGGGATGCGGATCTTCAGCCCTTCCGGCGTGGACTGCGACAGGATGGTGGCCAGGTTCGACGCGCCCACCCACATGATGAAGGCCTGCACGTTCGAGGACTGGTCGAGGTGCTCGCCCACCGTGCCTTCCAGCTCCGGGTGTCCATTGGTCACGCCCACCAGCGCCGCAAGATGCCCACCGGAGGATGAGCCGGTGACCGCGATGCGGTCGGCGCGGTAGCCGTAGCGCCCGGCGTTGGCGCGCAGGAAGCGGATGCCGGCCTTGATGTCGTGCACGTTGGCGGGGAAGCGCGCCTCGTCGCTGGAACGGAAGTCCAGGCTCGCCACCGCGAAGCCACGCTGCACCAGGAAGTCCGGCACCTCGGACTTCTCGCCGCGCTGCCAGGCACCGCCGTGCAGGTACACCACCAGCGGCGGACGGCGGGCGTCCGCCGGCAGGTGCAGGTCGAGCAGCAACCGCCGGCCGCCGACCGCGGCGTAGGGAATGTCGAGCAGCGAGCGCGCATCGGGTACGCCGGCAAGGGCCGACGCCCCTGCAGCGATGGAACAGGGGGACGCGGCGATGCAAGCGAAGCCGGCGAGCAGGGCGCCCAGCCACACCTTGGGGATCCCTGCTGCGGGAACACGCTGCCTCATGGCCCGGCATTCTCGCCCCGCGCCGCCGGCAGCGACAACCGGCCGCGGGTTCCCACCGGCCGGTCATCGAGGCATGCGCGCGTCGTTGTCGTCCGGGGGCGGTCGATGCGGACCTGGCGCTACACGGGCCTGCGGCGCGGCGGCGGCGCGCCGAGGAAACTCCACCGCTTGCCCTCGCCGAGCAGGCGCGTGATCTCCTCCGGCGGCAGCGGACGCGCCAGGCCGAAGCCCTGCGCCTCGTCGCAGCCGTGGCGGCGCAGGAAGGCGAGCTGCTGCGCGTTCTCCACGCCCTCGGCCACCACGCGCAGGTCGAGCGTGCGCGCCAGGCCGATGATGGCCGCGACGATGCGCGCATTGTTGGCGTCGTCGAGCATGTCGCGGATGAACTCGCGGTCGATCTTCAGCGAGTCGAGGGGAAAGCGCTTGAGGTAATGCAGGCTGGAATAGCCGGTGCCGAAGTCGTCCAGCACCAGCCGGATGCCCTGCGACTTGATGCGCCTGAGGGTCGCGATCGCGCCCTCGGCATCGTGCATCAGCATCGACTCGTTCAGCTCGAACTCGAACAGCCGCGGATCGAGCCCGCTGGCGTCGATGGGGCGCGTGAGCGCCACGTCGAGCTTCTCCTGCCGGAACTGCCGGGCGGAGATGTTCACCGACACCGGCGGCGGCTCCAGTCCCGCGTGCTGCCACTCCAGCAGCTGGCCGCACACCATCGACACCACCCGCTCGCCCACCGGGATGATGAGGCCGGTGTCCTCGAGCACGGAGATGAACTCGCGCGGCGCGATGAGCTCGCCATCGCCGTTGCGCCAGCGCAGCAGCGCCTCCAGTCCCGCGATGCGGCCCGAACGCAGGTCGATGCGCGGCTGGTACTCGAGTACGTACTGGTCGCGATCCAGCGCCTCGCGGAGCTGGTGCTCGAGCTCAAGCCGCGCCAGTGCGCGCTGCTGCAGCTCGGGCATGTAGAACTGGTAGCCATTGCGGCCGGACTGCTTGGCCCGGTACATGGCGAGGTCGGCGTTCTTCAGCAGCGTTTCCGGATCCGAACCATCGCCGGGGAACAGGCTGATGCCCACGCTGCCTGACACGTACACCGTGTGGCCCTGGATGGTGAAGGGCGTCGCCAGCGCGTCGATGATCTTCTGCCCCACGATGCCCGCATGATCGGGCTGCGCCAGCGGCGAGAGCACCAGCGCGAACTCGTCGCCCGACAGGCGGCCGATGGTGTCGCCCGAACGCACGGTGGACTTCAGCCGCTGCGCGATCTGCACCAGCAGCTCATCGCCCACGCCATGGCCCAGCGTGTCGTTGACCTGCTTGAAGCGGTCGACGTCCACGAACAGCACCGCCACCGGCAGGTGCTCGCGCGTGGCCGCGTCGATGGCATGCGCGAGTCGGTCGAGGTAGAGCGAGCGGTTCGGCAGGCCGGTCAGCGCATCGAACTGCGCCATGTAGGCCAGGCGGTCCTCGGCCGACTTGCGATCCATGTAGGCCGACACCGTGGTGGCGAGGTTCTGCAGGAACACCGCCGTGCTGGCATTGGCCTGGCCACGGGTCCCCATCCACACCGACAGCGTGCCGTAGATGCCGTCGCTGCCGGCGATCTGCACTTCGACGCAGGGCTCGGGGCTGCCGTCCGGCGCCACCGCGCCCTCCCAGCCATAGCCCGCGGCCAGCGTGGGTTCGGTGCCATGCGCCGCACGCAGCAGCAGCCGGCAGCGTTCGGCGCCCAGGCCCTCGCGTACGGCCTGCACCAGCCGCTGCGTCACGGCGTCATAGGCCGGGTGGCTGAGCACGAACTGGCCGAACCTCGCCAGCAGCGCGTACTGCGCCACGGAAAGGACCTGCATCTGGCCCGTGAAGCTCGAAGTGTCGTGGTCGGTGCGGATGACCTCGTCCGCGGTCACGGCATGGCGCGGCGGCCCCATCTGGGCCGGGGCGCCGTCACGCGCCACCGCGCCCAGGTCCAGCGCATCGCCCGGAGTGCCCGCAGCCTCACGCGCCGGGCCCGACGGTCCCGCCGTGACCACGGTGAGGGTGCGCAGCCGCTTGTCCTTCATGCGCTTGCCCGGAGGGGGAAGAGGAGGCTCATGCGGGGAGTTTGCCATCCGGCCGGCCCCCTACCCGTGCAGTTACTGCCATTGTGCACATGAACTTGACCTAACTTGCCGGAACTGTGACGTGGTTCGCGGTGCGATGAGCGAACCGGGCAGTTGCTCGTAGCCATCAATCAGGTCTCCTGAAAGAAACTGAGCCCGGAGGCGTGTGGGCGGCCATGCCGGGCTCAGCGTGCGGCGGAATCGGTTGGCGACTGCTTCCGCCGCGAGTACAGGTTGCCGCGGGCGATGGCGGGGATGCGACGCGCGCGGTGCGCATCGTGGTGCGGGACTCATCCTACGAGGGCGCAGCGGGACAAATGCCGCGATCGTGGCGCGGGCACTCCCGATGCCGCGCCAACCCGGTCACGGCAGCACCTGCGACGGGTGAGCCGTCCCGTGCCTCAGTCGGCAATCGCCTGGTAGACCAGCGTCTCGAACTGCGCCGCCATCGCCGGGCCATCCGGCGCATTCATCTTCTGGATCATGAACACGGCCGCCAGCTCCTCCGCGCGATCGACGAAGAAATGCGTGCCGGCGGCGCCGGACCAGCCGAAGGTGCCCGCCGAGGTGAGGTTGCCGGCCTGCGCCGGATCGGTCACCACGCGCACGCCCAGGCCATAGCCCTCGCCCGCCGCGGTGCCGCCACCGGCGGCGCCCCGTGCGACACCCGCGGGCAGGTGGTTCGAGGCCATCAGGTCGACGGTCTTGCGTGACAGCAGCCGCACGCCGTCCAGCTCGCCGGAGTTCACCAGCATCTGCGCGAAGCGGCCATAGTCGGCCGCCGTGGCCGAAATGCTGAACCCGCCCAGCACCCGCGTGGCGGCACCGGGGGCGTCCAGGGCGCCGCTGGGCACGAGCTCGCCCTGCTCGTTGACGTCGTAGATCACGGCGAACTGGTCCTTGAGCGCCTCCGGCCGTCCGAACACGGCCTTCTTCATCCCCAGCGGCTCGAAGATGCGCGTGCGCACGAACTCGTCGAAAGGCATGCCGGAGAGCACTTCGACCAGGCGGGCCTGCACGTCATGCGAGACCGAGTACACCCAGCGGCTGCCCGGCTCGTAGGCCAGCGGCAGCGTGCCAAGTCGCTGCGTCAGGTCCGCGAGCGTGCCGCCCATCAGGTTGGCCTCGCGGTAGGCGCTGTCCAGCGCGCGGCTGCCGGCGGGCCCGTAGAGGAAACCGGCGGTGTGGCGGAAGACATCCTCGATCGTCGGCTGGCGCGCGGGATCGCGCAGGATCATCCGGCCGCCCGGGCCATCACCCACGTACAGCTTGAGGTTGGCCAGTTCCGGCAGGTAGCGCGCCACCGGATCGTTGAGCTGGAAGCGCCCTTCCTCGTACAGCATCAGCAGCGCCACGCTGGTCACCGGCTTGGTCATCGAGTACACGTAGAAATAGGTATCGCGCGACATCGGGCGGTTCGCCGCGATGTCCGCCATGCCATAGGCGTGCTCGTGCACCACCTGGCCGCGGCGCGCGACCCAGGTGACGAAACCGGCGATCTTCCCCTCGTCCACCAGGCGCTCGAAATGGCTGTCGAGGCGTTGCAGGCGTTCGGCCGACATGCCGGCCGCCATCGCGGTCGCGGTCGGGGTGTTGGGCAGGTTGCTGCTGCCGGCCTGGCAACCGGCGAGCCCGGCGGCAAGCGCCATGCCCAGGACCAGCGGAAGCCTCGCGGCCTTCTTCATGGATCGTCTCGTCATTGTTGCCCCCCTTCTTCTAGTGGTCGTGGAATCCGGTCACCAGGCCGGATTCGTGTCGCCCGCGGTCATGCCTTCGCGCTGCTCATTGAAGACCTGGTGACGTGCGATCAGCCATTTCCCGTCGACGCGGCGCAGTTCGTCCTCGAGATGGCCGTAGGCGCCCACGTAGGGCCGGCGATCCGGGCCGTCGTTGTTGAACTCGAACCAGAGTGAACGCGCCGTGGCGCGATCGCCGTCGATCCTCAGCACGAAGTTGCTGATGAAATGCCGGCGGCGGAACGGCCGCAGGCCCGGCTGGGATTCATTCGCGCGCTGGTCGGCCGCGCGGGCATTGCGGATTTCCTCGACGATGGCCTCGCGGCCGTTGACCGTCCCGCCCGCCCAGACCAGCACGCCATCGGGGGCGAAGACCGAGCCGTACATCCCGGGATCCTGCCAGTCGAGGGCGAACAGGTAGCGGGCGAAGAGCTCGTCGATCTCGGCGCGATCGTCGGCGTAGCTGCGGCCCTGGAAGGCCTGCGAGGCCGCCCATCCGAGCGCGATGCAGGCGATGGCCGCGAGGATCCCGGCAAATGCGCGGTGCATGCGATACCCCCTTCTTTTTCTCGTGGATGAGCATGCACAGCGTAGCCCATGCGGCGACATGCACGGCAATCGGGAACGCCGGAGGAAGGCGGGGATGCACAGTTGGCAGGCGTGGATGGTGCCCAGGGCCGGAATCGAACCAGCGACACGCGGATTTTCAGTCCGCTGCTCTACCAACTGAGCTACCTGGGCACAGGTTCCGCACGGGGGTGCGGGGAGACGCACAGAAGGGCCGCGTATTAGACCGGGCCGGCCTTCCGCCCGTCAAGCGCCGGGGGAGGCCCCGGGATCAGCTGCCGGGGGCCTGGAATTCCCGGGGCTTCTCCGACCCCGGCCCGAAGAAGTACTTCTCCATCTCCTCCTCGAGGAACTTGCGCGCCTTGGGGTCGATGGGGGTCAGCCGGTACTCGTTGATCAGCATGGTCTGGTGCCGCACCCAGCCCTGCCAGGCCTCCTGCGAGACGTTCTCGAAGATCCGCTGCCCCAGCGCGCCGGGATAGGGAACACGCTCGAGGCCGGGCGCCTCGCGCTTGAGCACCACGCAGTTCACCATCCGGGTCATAGGGGAGGATTCTTCAGCAGCTCGGCAATGGGGGCCGGCACGCCGATGCGCGCCGGCTGCGCAGCGTTATACCACACGCTCTCGCCGCCCTCCTCGGCCACGGCCGCGGACGCCTCCGCCGCGGCCACCCGGACCCACAGCGGCCGGATCACGAGGTCGAAGTGGGTGAACACATGCCGGAGCGGCGCACCTTCGCGCGGCACGACGCCGGGCGGGAGCTGCGCCAGCGCGGCCTCGCGTGATTCGAATTCCGGCGGCGACCACAGCCCGCCCCAGATGCCGCTGGCCGGGCGGCGCAGCAGCCGCACGCGCCCCCGGCCATCCTCGGCGAACAGCATCCACGCCTCGCGCTCGCGCCGCCGGAGGGGCTTCCTGGGCGCGGGAAAGTCCTGCTCGCGGCCGGCCGCATGGGCGGCGCAGCGGCTGGCAAAGGGACACTCGCTGCAGCGAGGGCGGCGATGGGTGCACAGCGTGGCGCCGAGGTCCATGATGGCCTGGGTGTAGCGCGCCACCTCCTCGCGCGGCGTCAGGAGCGCGGACAGCCGCCACAGCGCCTTCTCCAGCGCCGGCTCGCCGGTGCGCCCGGGCACGGCGAACAGCCGCGCCAGCACCCGCCGCACGTTGCCGTCGAGGATGGGATGGGGCTGGTCCGAGGACAGCGCCAGGATGGCGCCGGCCGTGGAGCGCCCGACGCCAGGCAGCGCGGCCACCTGCTCGAACTGGCGCGGGAATTCACCGCCGAATTCATCACGCACCTTCTCGGCGGCGCGCTTGAGGTTCCTCGCCCGCGCGTAGTACCCCAGCCCCGCCCAGTGATGCAGCACGTCATCCAGCGGCGCATCGGCCAGCGCACGCACGTCGGGAAAGCGCTGCATGAAGCGCTCGAAATACGGGATGACCGTGGCGACCTGCGTCTGCTGCAGCATCACCTCCGACACCCACACGCGATAGGCAGACCGGTCGGTCTGCCACGGCAGGTCATGGCGGCCGTGGCGCGCGTGCCAGTCGAGCAGCGCCGGTGCGATCGGCGCGGGATCGGTCATCGGCGAGGAATCAGCCCGCGTTGGTGCTGTGCCACTTGATGGCGTACTGCACGAGCTGGGCATTGGTCTCGAGCGCCAGCTTGCGCTTGATGGTGAGGCGGTGGGTCTCGACGGTCTTCACCGACAGCGACAGGTTCTCGGCGATCTCGCGCGTGCCCAGGCCCTGCCCGATCAGGCTGATGACCTGCAGCTCGCGCGCCGACAGGCGCGAGCCGGACTCCCCCTCCTCCGCATCGCGCTGCGCGAGGCTGGCCTTCAGCGACTCGCTGATGAAGCGCTCGCCACGCAGCACCGCGCGCAGCGCGGTGATGAGCTGGTCGGTGGCGGCCTGCTTCATGATGTAGCCGGAGGCGCCCTGCGACAGCAGCCGCTCGGCGTATACGGCCTCGTCGTGCATCGACAGCACCAGGATGCGGATGTGCGGGAAGTGCGCGTGCACGTCGCGCACCACGTTGAAACCGTCGCCCTGGTCGAGCGAGAGGTCGACCACCAGCGCGTCGGGCCGGAGCTCGCGCACCAGCCGCCGCGCCTCCTGCTCGGTCTGCGCCTCGCCGACCACCTTCAGGTCCGGCTGCGAGTTGACCATCAGCTTGATGCCCTGCCGCACCACCGGGTGGTCGTCGACGATCAGGATGCGGCGGACCTCGCCCTGTGAACCGTTGCTCTGCTGCTGCGTCATGCCGGCTTTTCCGTCCTTGCGGGGCAGCGACAGCGCAGGCGCGCGCCGTGACCCGGTCGAGATTCGATCGACAGGAAACCCCTCGCCATCTCGGCCCTGAAGCGCATCATGCGCATGCCCATGCCGGCCTGCGATGCGTGCACCGGGTCGAAGCCCACGCCGTCGTCCTCGACCTGCAGTTCCAGGTCGGGACCGCTGACGCGGAAGGTCAGGTGGATTTCCCGGGCGCCCGCATGGCGGGCGGCGTTCGCCACGGCCTCCTGTGCGATATGGAACATATTCGTCACGGGATTCTCGTCAACCGTGAGGTCGTCCGGCAGTTCCAGCCTGAGCCGTACCCTCAAACCATATACATCGTATACGTTGTTGACCAGTTCCTCGAATCCTTCCTTGATGCCCTCGGCCGAGGGCCGCACGGGCGAAAGGCCGCGCGCCAGCAGGCGGGTGCGGGCAATCGCCCCGTTCAGCAGCGAGACGACCTCGTCCAGCTCCGCGGCGAGCCCGGCATCCGGCCCGGCGCTGACCCGGTCGCGCAGGCCCTGCAGCATCATGGCGATGCCCGAGAGCTGCTGGCCGAGCCCCTCGTGCAGGTCCCCGCCCACGCGTTGCTGCACCCGCGTGGCCACCTGCATCATCTCGCGCTCGAGCTGCTTGCGCGCGGAGATGTCCGAGAACACGGCCACCACGTGCGGCGCGCCGTCGATCCTCAGCGAGGAGAAGCGGCCCTGCAGCGGCACCATGCTGCCGTCGCGGCGCCTGCCCTCCAGGTCGATCACGGCCGAACTGCCGTTCTCGGTGGCCTCGAACACGGTGGTGAGCAGCCCGTCGAAGGACTCGCGCGAACGGAAGCTCAGCACGCGCGCGTGCTGGCCGGGCATCTCGCCGGGCGTGTAGCCCATGGTGTTCTCGAACACGGCATTGACGAAATGGATGATGCCGTCGCGCGAGACCATCAGCACTCCTTCGCCGATGCGTTCCAGGATCTCGGCCTGCAGGCGCATGCGTTCGCTCCAGGTCACGTCCATGACATAACCGCGCACCAGCCCGCGCCCCGGGCCGTCGCGACGTTCCCAGCGGGCGCGGGCGAGCACCGACATCCATTGCCCGCCGGTGTGGCGCACGCGGTAGCGCACTTCCAGCTCCGGCTCGCCGCCCTCGATGAAGCGCGCATAGGTCTCCCGCAGCCGCTCCGCATCGCGCGGATGCACGGCATCGGACCAGAAGCCTGGATTGTCGCGGCAGAATTCCGGATCCACGCCGACGATCTGGCAGACGCCGTCGGAGATCAGGATGCGGTTCTCGGGAAGGTGGTGTTCCCAGATGCCCACCCGCGGCAGCCTGGGAAACTTGTCGCCGAGCTCCCTGCTCGGAGGTTCGATCAGGTAGATGCCCGTCGCTGGTTCGGACGGATTGGCGGAGGAACCGGCCGGATCGGCCTGGCCGGCTCCTTCGGGCTGCACTGCGTTGTCCGGGCGTGCTCGCATCGTTGTTCTTCTTGAGCGCCGGCTTCCCCCTCGTGGCCGGCGCCGGGACAGCGCTACATCTGCACCGAGAAGTCCCCGTCCCTGGGATTGATCTCGAAGCGGCCGTTCTGCACCGCCGATACCCACTTCGTCGTCTTCAGGAAGCCACCGAAGGCGAACAGGTGCACGCTCTCGAAGCTGGTCTGGCCACTGGCATTGGCCACCGCCAGCTTGTTGACCACTTCCTCGGGACCGCTGTCCTTCAGCAGGCCCGCGATCAGGCTGGCCTTGCCGCTGGTGAGCGCGCGGATCGAGGCGCCGGCGCCGCAGATCTTGGCGTAGCGCAGCAGCGTCTTGATGCTCGCCGGGCCGCCGAGGCCCGGGCGGATGGTGTTGGTGATGCCGTTGCCGCGCATGACCCTTTCCCACTCGATGATGGGCTCGGCCTCGAAGCACACCTGGGTGGTGAACTTCAGCTCGAAGCCGAATTCCTTCGACAGCTCGACCTTGCGGCGCTCGAAGTGGCGCTGCTGCTCCACCGTCATGTGCGCGTGACCCTCGGGATGGCCGGCCATGTAGATCGTCCTGATGCCGGCCTTCGTCAGCTCGCCGGTCTCGAGCACGCCGATGGTGGAATCGAACGCGCCTTCGGGCTTGGGCATGTCGCCGGCGATCAGCAGCATGCGCGTGGCGCCGGCCTCCTGGGTGAGCTTGCGCGCGATCTCGGCCACCTCGTTGCGGTCCTTGACGCGGCGCGCCGGCACGTGCGGCACGGGATTCAGGCCGGCGTCGCGCACGGCCTTCGCGGCCACCTTCAGGTCATCCCAGGTCTGGTTCGGGAACAGGGCGATGAAGATGTCCGTGTTCTTCGGCACCAGCGTGGCGGCCTCGGCAAGGAACTCCGTGTCCTTGCAGGTCATCTCGATCGAGGC
>QGUX01000292.1 GCA_003242275.1 Pseudomonadota bacterium
GCCGCGCTGCCCGAGCTGCTGGCCGACGCGGGCTACAACACCTACATGGTGGGCAAGTGGCACCTGGGCTCCACGCCCGAGACCGGGCCGGCCGCGCGCGGCTTCCGCCGGGTGTTCGCCTCGCTCGATGGCGCCGCGCACCTGGGCCCCTGGGACTGGCGCGGCCCGCAGGACGCGCGCTTCTTCGACGGCAACGAGATCGTCACCGTGGGCGAGGACTGGTACTCCACCCGCGACTACACCAGGAAGGCGATCGAGTTCATCGAGCAGGACCGGGTGGAGGGCAAGCCCTTCTTTGCGTACATGGCCTACACCGCGCCGCACTGGCCGCTGCAGGCGCCGAAGGAGGCGATCGAGAAGTTCCGGGGCCGCTATGACGCCGGCTACGAGGCGCTGTACGCGGAGCGCTTCGCGCGCCAGAAGGAGCTGGGGCTGGTGCCCAAGGACGCCAGGCCCATCGACAACGCCCGCTTCAGCCCGCGCTGGGATGACCTGCCCGAGGAGGAGAAGCGCATTGCCGCGCGCCGCATGGAGATCTACGCGGCCATGGTCAGCGAGCTCGACCACTACGTGGGCGAGGTGATCGAGTACCTGAAGCGCACCGGCCAGTTCGACAACACGCTGATCGTGTTCGCCTCGGACAACGGCGCCGAACCCAACCGCCTCGACCTTGCCGCGCCGTACCGCGACCACATCGGCAAGGAATACGACCACAGCCTGGAGAACCTGGGCGCCGGCAATACCTACGTGATGTACGGTGCCGGCTGGGCGAGCGCCAGCGCCACGCCGTGGATCCGCCACAAGGGCAGCGCCTTCGAGGGCGGCATCCACGTGCCCGCATTCGTGCACTTCCCCGGCCGCATCGAGGCCGGCACGCGCAGCGATGCGATGATGCACATGATGGACCTGCTGCCCACCTTCCTCGAGGCGGCGCAGTCCTCCCACCCGGGCACGCGGTACCGGGACCGCGAGGTGCTGCCGCCGCGCGGCCGTTCGCTGCTGCCGGTGTTCCAGGGCAAGGCCGACCGCGTGTACTCCGACGAGGACGTCTTCGGCTGGGAGCAGGGCGGCCCGCGCGCGGTGCGCAAGGGCGAGTGGAAGATCGTCTGGGATGCGCGGCTGCCGCAGGCCGAGCGGCGCTGGCAGCTGTTCAACCTCGCGCGCGATCCCTTCGAGCAGCACGACCTGTCGAAGGAGGAGCCGGAGAAGCTGGCCGAGATGGAACGGGCCTGGGAGCAGTACGCCGGCGAGACCGGCGTGATCTACTGAGATTCTGTTCAATCCAGGTGAACGGCCCGCACATGTCGCGTTGCAGGCGGTACCCGCCGGCCGCCGTGGGTGGGAGCATGGGCGAATGCCGCCCGCTGCGAACGTGCTCCATCCCCTGCGCGCCGGCCCGGCATCCGGCACGGCACTGCTCAGGGCCCTGCAGCTTCCCCGTCCCACGCTGAGCCGCGTCCTGCACGAACTGCAGCGCGAGGGGCAGGTGCTGCAGGTGGGCGAGAAGCAGCGTGCGCGCTATGCGCTGCCGCGCAAGATTCCCGGTGCCGGCTCGAGCTGGCCGGTGTTCCAGGTGGATCCCGCCGGGCGCGTGCAGAGCTTCGGGCGGCTCGATGCGCTGATGCCGCATCACTTCCACTTCGAGACGCCGCATGAGGCGCTGCGCGGCCTGACCGAAGGCCTGCCATGGTTCCTGAACGCGCTGCGGCCGGCGGGCTTCCTCGGCCGTGCGCTGGACCTGCCGCGCGCGCCGGGGGAAACGGGCGATGAAGTGCACGGCGCCGAGGACACCGACATCGCGTGGCTGATCCGCCATGGCTGGGACGGGCCGGGCGACCTCATCCTCGGCGCCGAGGCGCTGGAGGCCTTGCGCAGTGCGCTGCCGCACCGCGTGGTGGTCCAGGGGCGCGACCGGCCGCGGCAGTACATGCGCATGGCCGAGGCGGCGCTCGAGAAGGCCGGTACACCCGCGGCGCAGCTTCCCGGCGAGTCGCCCAAGTTCACCGCCATCACCGACCACGGCGGCCACGTCGTGCCCGTGCTGGTGAAGTTCTCGCCGCCGCTCACCACGCCGGAAGGCCAGCGCGGCGGCGAACTGCTGGTGGCCGAGCACCTCGCGCACGGGTTCCTGGGCTCGCGCGGCGTGTTCGCCGTGCACTCGCGCGTGTTCCGTTTCGGCGGGCGCATCTTCCTCGAGATCGACCGCTTCGACCGGGTCGGCGCCGAGGGCCGGCGCGCCGTGGTGTCGCTGGCGGCACTGGACCTGCCGCGCACCGGCAGCCCCTGCGGCTGGGCGGTGGCCGCCGGACAGCTCGCCGGCGCGGGCCTGCTGCCGAAGAACGATGCGCGCCAGATCCGCCTGATCGAGGCCTTCGCGGGCCTGATCGGCCACACCGCGCGCGATGCCGGCGACCTGTCGCTGTTCTATCGCGCCGACGGCGGCTTCGCGCTGGCGCCGGCCTACGACCTTGCGCCCACGGTGTTCGCTCCGCGGAGCGGGAATGAAGCGGCCCTGGAGGAGTTCACGCCGCCGCGTCCCGCGCCGCTGCTGCTCGACGTCTGGCCGCAGGCGTGCCGGCTGGCCGAGGCCTACTGGGAGCGCCTCGCCGCCGAGACGCAGTTCTCGGCCGCGTTCCGCGCGCAATGCGCGGCGGCGCTTTCCGCGCTGCGCGCCATGCCGCAGGTCCCGCCGCCGCCGCAGCTGGGCTGACGGGAGCCGCGTTTGCGATCGAACCCTGCCTGCGGCATGCTCGGTCCATGGCCCTGACGAAACTGGGAAAGGGACTCCGCAGCTTCCTGCGCCGCACGCCGGGCCGGCTGCTCGCCGGCCTGTTGTTCCTCGCCATCGTGGCCACGGGCTATCCGCGCATCGAGGCGCACGCGCACGCCAGGGGCGAACCCTCGCACGCTCCCATCATCCACCTGGGCGTCACGCCCGACCATGACCACCACCACGGGCACGACCATGGCCCCGGTGAGCCGCACGATGGCGGCGCCAGTGCCGGCAAGCTGCGCAACGTGGTGCAGCACCTGCACCTGCTGCCGCATGTGGTGGCGCTGCCCCCCGCCCTGATCCAGCTGCCAATGCCACGCCTGGCATCGCAGCTTCCCGTCGCGCAGTTCTCCATCGCCCCTTCGATCCACCCCGAGGAGCTGTTCCGGCCTCCGATCCGCTGACGCCGGCCTTCCGCCGCAAGGCGGTTCCGTGTCAGTGAGTTGCAACGGAGATCCTCCGTGTCATCGCATTTCGTTTCCGTCCTGGCGGCTGCCGGGATGAGTCTGGTGGCGTGCATGGTGCACGCCGCCGAGCCCCTGCGGCTCGAGGTCGCCATCGAGCGCGCGCTGGCCGCGCATCCGGCGCTGGCGGCCGAGGCCGCGCGGCTGCGCGCGGCAGAGGCGCGAGCCGCACATGATTCGTTGCCGCCGCCCCTGGTCCTCGGCGCGCAGCTCGAGGACGTGGCTGGCACCGGTGCGGTGTCCGGGCTCGACGGGGCCCAGGCCACGGTGCAGCTCGAGCGCACCATCGAGCTGGGCGGCAAGCGCGCCGCGCGCCGCGCCGCCGGCG
>QGUX01000293.1 GCA_003242275.1 Pseudomonadota bacterium
CGTGCGGGCCGTGGACCGGTTCGGCACGCTGACGGCAGCCGCCCAGGCGCTGCACCTGACCCAGTCGGCGCTCAGCCATGCCATCGGACGGCTGGAGCGCGCCGTGGGCACGCCGCTGTGGCGGCGTGAGGGGCGCGCGCTGAAGCTCACCCAGGCCGGCGCCTACCTGCTCGAGGTGGCCAACCGCGTGCTGCCCCAGCTGGAGCATGCCGAGCAGTCGCTGCAAGGCTTCGCGCGCGGCACGCGCGGCAGCCTGCGCATCGGCATGGAGTGCCATCCCTGCTACCAGTGGCTGCTGAAGGTGGTGGCCGAATACCTGCCGCGCTGGCCCGACGTCGACCTCGACGTGAAGCAGAGATTCCGCTTCGGCGGCATCGACGCGCTGCGGGGCCACGAGATCGACCTCGTGGTGACGCCCGATCCGGAGCCGCGTCCGGGGCTGACCTTCGAGCCGGTGTTCGACTACGAGCAGGTGCTGGTGGTGGCGCGGGATCATCCCCTGGCCGGTGCGCCGTTCGTGGAACCCGCGCGGCTCGCGGACGAGGTGCTGATCAGCTATCCCGTGGCCATCGAGCGGCTCGATGTGTACACGATGTTCCTGACGCCGGCCGGCATCGTGCCGCGCGAGCACCGCACGGTGGAATCCACCGACCTGATGCTGCAGATGGTGGCCGCCGGCCGCGGCGTGGCCGCGCTGCCGCGCTGGCTGGTGGAGGAGAACGCCGCCCGAGCCGCGGTGGTGCCGGTGCGCCTGGGGCCGGGGGGCGTGCCCAAGCAGATCCACCTGGGATTTCGCACCGCGGATGCCAGCACGGCGTATCTCGAGGGCTTCATCGCCACCGCGCGCGCGGTGCAGCGCTGACGCGCGGTTATCACTCCGCCGTCGCGGGAGTGGACCTCGGCGCGGCACGCATGTTTACTCGGTGCGTCGGCATCCATGGGGGAGCGCGCATGCGCACGAGGAAGCTGCCTGCATCTGCCGCGATGGTGGCGGGCCTCGTCCTGGCCGGGCTGGTGCAGGCCGCCGGGCCGGTGACGCGCCGGAACATCCTGCTGGTCATCTCCGACGACGTGGGCCTCGACGTCACCACCGGCATGGTGCCGGGCCTCGTCGACGACCTGGTGGAGCGTTACGGTCCGCAGGGACTGCAGCATCCCCGGTACGGCGAGATCCGCGGGCGCCCGGCGTCGACGCCGAACCTCGACCGGCTGGCGCGCGAGGGCATCACCTTCGCCAGCACCTGGGCACAGCCGTTCTGCTCGCCCACGCGCGCCTCCATCCTCACCGGCCTGTTCGCCGGCAAGGCCAACGTCATCAACTACACCGATCCGCTGTCGCAGCACCACACCTCGTTCGTGCAGCGCCTGAGGGACGAGGGTGGTTACAGCACCGGGCTGTTCGGCAAGTGGCACCTCGCCGGCATGCCCAATGAGCAGGACCCGTATCCGGGCATGAAGCCGAAGGAGGCGGGCTTCGAGGTGTTCCGCGGCAACATGCACGCGGCCATCAAGAGCTACTGGGACTACGACTACATGGTGCAGGACGAGTCCACCGCCCCGGACCAGTGGCGCAGCGGCGAACCGCCGGTGAAATCACTGCCGGGCATCGCGCCCACGAACTACGGGCCGGTGGTCAAGGTGGCCGATGCGCTGGAATGGATCCGCGCGCGCGAAGCGGCGGACCCGGAGAAGCCGTGGTTCGCGTGGGTGGCCTTCAACCTGTCGCACGCCACCACGGTGCAGCAGCCCAGCGCGATGGCGGTGCCGAACGCCGACACGCTGGACGGGAGGAGCCTCGCCGAGATGAAGGCCTGCGGCGGGAAGTTCGGCACCAACCAGACCGGCCGCTGCAGCGGCGAGGCGCTGATGCGCGCGATGACCAACTCGCTCGACACGGTGCTGGGCAAGTTGCTGGAGGAGGTGCGGCGCATCGATCCCGGCACCATCGTCATCTACATCGGTGACAACGGCACGCCGATGTACGGCCGGCCGAACCTGGACTTCATCGACAACCTCTACATCACCCGGCGCGGGCGCGGCAAGGGCACTGCCTTCGAGAGCGGCGTGCGCGTGCCGCTGGTGATCGCCGGTCCCGGCATCGCCGGCGGCCGCGTCAGCGCGGAGTTCACGCATGCCGCCGACCTGTTTCCCACCATCCTCGCGCTGGCCGGACTCACCCCGCCCACCGAGGTCGGCAATGGCGATGGCACGGGCACGATGCGCGTGGACGGCCGTTCGCTGCTGCCCATCGTCGATGGCAGCGCCGGACGCGTGCGCGACCCGGTGCAGGACTTCCTGCTGACCGAGTCGCTGAACCTGATGACCAACAGCACCCGCCAGGTTGCCGCGCGCAATGGCTTCTTCAAGCTGGTCTGCACCGAGAAGGTGGATGCCGGGTCCTGTGAGTTCTACAACCTCGGGATGGATCCGCTGGAGGAATTCCAGATTCCGCCGCCCCGCGACTGTCCTGCCGGCAGCGACACCAGCCAGCCGGCCTGGCATTACTGCAGGCTGGCCGAGGTGATCCGCACGGAGTCGTTCTTCGCGCGGGGGCGCTGAAGCCGCGCCGGCCCGCGCGCCGCGCGGAGGTGGCACAATTCCTCCATGCGACCGGAACAGGGGGGAGTCATGCGACGGATCATGATCGCGATGCTGGCGGGCGGTGCGCTGGCGGGCTGCGGCGCCGACCGCGCCGGCACGGACACCACGCCGGCCGATGCCGGCAGTGCCGCATCGCCATCCGCCACGGTCAGGGAGCCCATGCCGGATCCCGCCGATCCCAGCATCCACCACCAGCCGCAGCTCTCGGTGAGCGGCAAGCCCATCGCGCCCATCGTGGTGGCGAAGGACCAGCACGCGTTGCTCGAAAGCAGGGACCCGAAGCTGGCGCGCAACAAGAAGCATGTGTACGACTTCTGGCGCATCGTCTACGAGGCCGGCCACATGGACCGCGCCGCCGAGTTCATGGCGCCGGAGTACATCCAGCACAATCCCAACGTGGAATCCGGCCGCGACGCCTTCGTCGCCACGATGAGCCAGGCCAGGCCCCGGCGCGAGGTCGAACCGGTATCGCGCTTCCCCATCATCGACATCATCGCCGAGCGCGACATCGTGATGGTGATGTGGGCGCGCAAGGTGCGTGACCGGGAAGACCCGAACCTGATCTACGAGATGGTGTGGTTCGACGTGTTCCGCGTCGACGACGAGAGCGGGCTGATCACCGAGCACTGGGATTCCTCCGAGCGCTGGGGTTCGGCGGGACGGCCGCCGGGCGCCGAGTTCTTCCCGTAAGGCGCGCTCCCCCATGGGCGCCACCAGGGTCGGCTTCATCGGCGTGGGGACCATGGGCCGGCCCATGGCTGCCAACCTGGTGCGCAAGGGCTTCGACGTGCGCCTGCACGATGCGATGCCGGGACGCGCGGCGCAGGTGGCGGCGGAACTGGGCTGCACCGCCGCCGCGGCGCCCGAAGATCTCGCCGACCGCGAGTTCATCATCACCATGCTGCCCGACGGCAAGGTGGTGCAGCAGGTGCTGCTGCGTGAAGGCGAGGCGCTGCTCGCG
>QGUX01000054.1 GCA_003242275.1 Pseudomonadota bacterium
TCAGCAGTTCCCCGTCGCCGCGCGCCATCTCCACGCGCTCGGCCGGCGCGGTGGGCGCGCGGCCCGGCGGCACCGCCGCCGCGGACATCAGGCGCTGGAAAGCGGGACGCGCCAGCGTCGGCGGATTGAACGAGGTCGCCGGCGCGGCGGGTTCGGACCGCGGCGGCAGTTGGACCACGTTGGAGGACGCCGCCGCTTCGGCCGCCGTTTCGACGGAGGACGGCTGCGCGGGTTCCGGGGCGGTTCCCGGCAATTCCACCGCTTCCACGGGAGCCGGGGCCGGCTCCTGCGGCTCGGGCGATGCGATCTGCGGCGCCGCCTCCGCCACGGGCGCGGCGACAGGCGCTTCTTCCGGGACCCCGGCCGGCGGCGACGCGGGCGGCGCGTCCGCTGCGGCAGGCTCCGGCGCAGCAGGCGCGGCAGGTGGCGCGGCCCCGGGTGAGACGGGTGGCGCCGCAGGAGCAGCGGCCGCAGGCGCTGCGGCCTGGGCCGGCGCCGCCGGTTCGACCGGCGCACCACCATTGAGCGCACGCACCTGCCGGAGCAGCGCACGCGCGGCGGGCACCGGCGCATTGGCGGCCATCAGGTCGCGCATGCGCGCCAGCTCGTCGAGCGCGGCCTGCAGGGTCTCGCGCGCCTGGTGGCTGGGCGGGACGGTGCCCACCTCGATGCCGATGATCAGTGATTCGAGCTCGTGGGCGAGGTCGCCCATGGTGGTCACGCCGGCCATGCGCGCACCGCCCTTGAGCGTGTGCAGCGGACGCTTCAGCGCGGCGAATTCCTCGCGGCTGGGCGCGGTGAGGCTGATCTGCTGGAACGAGGACTGGCATTCCTCCAGCAGCTCGTTGGCCTCGTCGCTGAAGATCGAGGCCACATCGGCGTCATAGCCGGTGCAGGGCGGCGTGTCCTCGTCGTCCTCGGGCAGCGTGGCGACCGGCGCGGGCGCAGCCTCCTGCGCCTGGGCCGGCGGCGGTCCGGCCTCGGGAGGCGCCGCCGGCGGCGAAGCCTGCGGCTGTTCCTGCGCCGCAGCCGGTGCCGGCGCGGCAGGCGGTTCTGCCGCGACGAACTGCGCCGGCCGGCCGGCCGCATCGGCCGGCTCCGCGCCGAACACCTGCGAGAAGTCGAACTCTTCCACCAGAGTGGCCGCGGGCCTGGCCTCGGCCGACGCGGTGGCCGCCGCGATGCGCTGCTCCAGCTCCGCCTCGGCGGCCTCGATGCGCTCGCGCAGCGCGGCGTGCGACGCGAAGAATCCCGTGTCGGCCGCCAGGTGGGTACTGACGGTCTCCATCGCCGCCATGCATTCCTCGATCAGGTCGAGGTCGGCGCTGGTGACGCCCACGCCACTGTCGAAGGCCTTGCGCAACCAGCGGTTCAGCGGCTCGGCGAGGCGGATGCCATGGCGCGCGCCCGCGGTCTTGGAGCTGCCGGCCAGTGTGTGGCAGGCGCGGTAGGCGGGCTCGGTGAGCACATGCGGCGCCGGCAGCGCACGTTGCCTGGCCACCCAGTCGCGGATGGCGGTGACGTGGCTGGCAGTCTCGCGCGCATAGATCTCGCCCAGCGTGGAATCCACTTCGGCGCCCGGGGCCTTCTGCTCGGATGCTTCCCCCGGGGCCTGGGTCTCAGGCGCCAGCGCCGCGGCCGCCGGCGCTGGCGCCGGCTCGGGGTCCGGTGGCACGACCGGGGGAGCCGGCGGCGGCGCCGCGGTGCGACCCGCGGCCAGCGCATGCGCGCGCGTGGAAATGGCGATGACGTCGGCGGTGGGCGCCGGGCCGCCCTCGAGCTGCGCGATGAGCTGTGGCAGCGCCCCCACTGCGTCGCGCAGCACGCCGAGGATGGCGGGCGAGCGCGTCAGCGTCTTGTCGAGCAGGCGGTTGAGCAGGTTCTCGATGGACCAGGCGAATTCCGCCAGCGCGGTCGCGCCGACCACGCGACCGCTGCCCTTCAGGGTATGGAATGCGCGGCGCGTGGCGACGAGTGCATCCTGCTGCGTGGGATCCTGGTCCCACAGCGGCAGGTTCTGCGCGATGCGCGCCGCTTCCTCGCGCGCCTCCTCGAGGAACAGCGCCATGAGCTCGGGGTCGCCCGCATCGGCCACCGCCGGCTTGCTGCGCACCGGATGCACCGGTGGCGCCACCGGCGGCACGGCCGCGGGCCGCGGCGTCGCGGGCGCATGGCCGATGACCATGGTGCCGGTGTATTGCTTCTCGCCGCCGGCGGGCGAGACCACCGGGATGTCGCGCACGGGCTGCGCATCCACGGCCTTCAGCGCCGCCTCGGCGTTGTCCAGCATGTACCAGGGATCGGAGCGGCCCGCCTGCAGCGTCTCCATGTAGTACTCGACGCTGACGATGGCATCGGCCAGGCGGTCCATCGCGTGCTGGGTGAGCCGCGACCCGCCGGGCTGCATCACGCGCTTCAGGTGCGCGGTCACCCGTGCCACGCACTCCTCGGCGCGCGTCTTGCCCAGCATGCGCAGCGCGGCCTGGATGCCGCGCATCAGCTCCTGCCAGTTGTCGAAGCCGGCGGCATCGAGCGTGCCGCCCACGCTCTGCGCCACGTACTCCTTCACGCGCGCGAGGTTGACCACGCACTCGCGCAGCACCGCGGCCTGCACGGCCGCGAAATCCACGTCGAGGTCGGGCGCGGCCTCGCCAGGTGCGCGCGGCAGCACCATGCGCACCAGCTCGTCGTCGAGGCGGTCCTCGACCTGGATCAGCGCCGCGGCGATGTCGATCAGCGCCGACTCGGAGGGGCGCTCCTGCGAGGCCACCAGCGCCTCGATCTTCTGGATCTGCGCCTGCACGCGCGCGCGCTGCTCGCCGAGGCCGAGCACGCCCAGCGTGTCGCCGATCTTGCGCAGCAGCTCGACCTGCGCGCCGATCTCCTCGGGGGCGGCGCCGCCGCGGCGCACGTAGATGTCCAGCACGTCCTTGACCTTGGCGAGGTCCTCGCGGATTGCCGCGGCCACGGTCTGCATCAGCTTGATGGAGGGCGCGGAGAGGTTCTCGCGCTCCTTCTCCACGCTCTCGTCCACCGGCAGCAGCTCGTTCAGGCGGAAGGAGCTGCGCACCGCCGCCACGCGCGGACCATTGCTGCTGGCGCGCGCCACGTAGTAGAGCAGGTTGTTCAGCAGCTCGACCGGCGGATGGTTGGAGTAGCGATTCTCGCCCTGCTCGTAGAGGCGGCGGATCTCGCGGTCGGCCAGGCCCAGCAGGCGCTTGACCGACACGCTGCCTTCCAGGCCGCCCTCGCGCAGCGCCTCGACCACGGCGCCCACCACCCACCACAGCTGGAACAGCGGCTGCGAGGTGGCGACCTTCTCGAAGCGGTTGGCCACGCTGGCCAGCGACTCCAGGTGCACCTCGGTGCGCTCGCCGCGGATCCAGCCCACCAGCGCGGCCTGGAACTGCACGCGCAGCTTGCGCGCCCACTGCTGCACCGTGAGCACTTCCTCGCCCGGCGCGGGCGGCACGGGTTCGGGCTGGCGGTCGGACTTGAGGTTCAGCGACAGCAGCGTGCCTTCCGACAGCAGCGGGCTGCCGCGCACGGCGCGCAGGTCGTTCAGCAGCGGCAGCAGCACCAGCGCCATGTCGCGGCCGCCGGCCTGCACGCGGTCCAGGTAGCCGGGCAGCTGCACGATGGCGCGCATCAGCGCATCCAGCGCCTCGGCCTGGTTCTTGGCGGCGTTGGGAGAGGTCTCGAGGTAGCCGCAGACCTGGTGCATTTCCTCGGCGAGCAGCGCCGCGCCGTGGATCTCCATCACGCGCAGCACGCCCTGCACCTGCGAGAGCTCGCTGCGGCAGCGGCCCAGCAGCTGGGTGTTGCCGGGCTGCTCGACGAAGGCCTCCAGCGCCACCCGCCCCTCGTTCAGCGAGGCGAGGATCTCGCGCAGGACGGCGTCCAGCGTCTGGCTCGCGATCCCGGAAGTGGCCACGGCTGCCTCAGCCATTCGCATTGCCCACGGCGGCGCGGCGGATGTTCAGCGTGCCGGTCGGATCAAAGTGCTCGTCCTTGGCGGGATTGAGCGCGGGCACGCGCTGGGTGGCGCCGGTGGACGGCGTGGTGTCGGGCAGGCGGAAGCCGGCCACCGACTTGCGCAGGGAGGCCGACAGCAGCGCCAGCTTGGCCACGGCCTCGGAAGTGTTGCTGGTGGCGTCGGCGGTCTGCGTACTGATCTCTCGCAGCACCTGCATGTTGCGCGCCACGCTCTGCGCGGTCTGCGCCTGGTTCCTGGCGGACGCGGAAATGTTCTGCACCAGGCTCGCGATCTGGTTCGACACCTGCTCGATTTCCTCCAGCGCCTGGCCGGCGTTCTCGGCCAGCTGCGCGCCGCTGACCACGTCGGCGGTGGAACGCTCCATCGACACCACGGCGCCGTTGGTGTCGGCCTGGATGGTGCGCACGATGGCGTCGATCTGCTTGGTGGCGGCGGCGGCGCGCTCGGCCAGGCGCTGCACCTCGTCGGCCACCACCGCGAAGCCGCGGCCGGCCTCGCCGGCCATCGAGGCCTGGATGGAGGCATTGAGCGCCAGGATGTTGGTCTGCTCGGCGATGTCGTTGATCAGTTCCACGATGCCGCCGATCTCCTGCGAGCTCTCGCCGAGGCGCTTGATGCGCTTGGAGGTCTCCTGGATGGCCTCGCGGATGCCGTTCATGCCCTCGATGGTGCGGCGCACGGCCTTGCCGCCCTTGTGGGCCACGTCCACCGAGTGGCGCGCCACGTCCGAGGCGCGCTCGGCATTGCCGGAGACTTCCTCGATGGAGGCCGCCATCGCGGCGATGGACTCGGTGGCGGCGGCAATCTGCTTGGACTGCGAGCCGGAGGTCTTGGCCAGGTGCTGCGCCAGCGCCTGCGTCTGGCGCGCGGCGCTGTCCATCTGCACCGAGGACTGGTTGATGGCGATCACCAGCCCGCGCAGTGATTCCACCGCGATGTTCACCGAGTCGGCGATGGCGCCGGTGATGTCCTCGGTCACCGTGGCGGTGGCGGTCAGGTCACCCTGGCCGAGGCCGGCGATTTCGTCGAGCAGGCGCAGGATGGCCGCCTGGTTGCGTTCGCTCTCCACGCGCTGCGCGGCCACGGCCTGGCGGGCCACCTCGGCCTCCTGCATCACCACGCGGATGGACTTGTACAGCATGGCCAGCGGCGCCAGCGCAACCAGGCACAGGAGCGCCGCGATGAGCCCCGGCGTGGTGCCGGAGAACACGCCCACGGCCGCGCCGGCCAGCGCGAGCACGCCGGCGACCACGACCAGGATCAGGCCACGCGAGGACGATGACGTGGAAGCTTCATGCTGCGGCATCGAGGAACCCCGGGTTTTCGACCAGCTGGCGCAGGCTGATGACCGGCCAGGCTTCATCACCACGACGGAAGGCGCCCGCCACGAATCGTTCGCAGCGGACGATGGTCGGCGGCGCATCGCCGCTGAATTCGCCGTCGGTGAAGCGCCGGAAGCCCAGCACTTCATCGACCATCAGGCCCGCCGGCACGTCACGATGGTTGACGACCAGCAGGCGGGTGTTGCGGGTCAGCGGCGTGACGCCGCTGCCCAGGAATTGCCTGAGGTCGATCACCGGCAGCAGCGAGCCGCGCAGGTTGGCCAGCCCCTTCACCCAGCCCTTGGCGCCGGGCACGCGGGTGAGCTGCGCCGGGTACGGCAGCACCTCGCGGGTCTCCTCGCGCGCCACCAGGTAGCCCTCGCCGGCCATGCGCCAGGCCACGCCCACCCATTCGCGCGCGCCGTCGGGATTCTCGGTCTTGATGCCGCTGGCGGCCTGGCCGCGGCGATCGAGGGCCACGAGCAGGTCGTAGGGCTTGTCGCGCAGGCTGCGGATGGACGGGAGGTCTCGCACCGGCGACGCCTTCAGGCAGCCAGCGTGGCCTGGGCTTTCTTTACCAGGAGCTCCGGCGTGACCGGCTTGACCATGTAGTCGACGGCGCCCTGGCGCAGGCCCCAGACGCGGTCGGTCTCCAGGCCCTTGGAGGTGACCATCACGATGGGAATGGAGCGCGTGGCCGGATCGGAAGTGAGGGTGCGGGTGGCCTGGTAGCCGTTCATGCCCGGCATCACGATGTCCATGAAGATGAGGTCGGGCTTGAGGTCCTTGGCCAGGCGCACGCCCTCGCGGCCGTCGCCGGCGATGGCGGTCTTGAAACCCACCTGCTCGAGGGCCTTCTTCATCACGTGCACCTCGGTGGGCGAATCGTCCACGATGAGGATCAGCGCCACGCTCATTACCTCCCGCCGATGTGCGCGTCGATCGCACCCAGCAGTTCTTCCTTGGTGAAGGGCTTGGTCAGGTAGTGCTCCGAGCCGACGATGCGGCCGCGGGCGCGGTCGAACAGGCCGTCCTTGGAGGACAGCATGATCACCGGGATGTCCTTGAAGGTCTTGTTGTGCTTGATCAGGGCACAGGTCTGGTAGCCGTCCAGGCGCGGCATCATGATGTCGACGAAGACGATGTCGGGCTGGTGGTCGGCGATCTTGGCCAGCGCGTCGAAGCCGTCGATGGCGGTGAAGACCTCGCATCCTTCCTTGGCCAGCAGGGTCTCGGCGGTGCGGCGGATGGTCTTGCTGTCGTCGATGACCAGCACCTTCAGGCCCTTCAAGGCTCCGTTCTCGTCGCTCACCGGCATGGCACTCCCGACTGCGTTCATAACGGCTTGCTAATCCCCGAAACTTTTAACATATCGTGATAACGGCGACCACATGCGAACGCCGCCGGGTGGGCACGTCGGGATTTAACCCGGTGGGCTACCATCCACACGTTGAACTGGTACTCGTTTTTCGCGAACTGGACTTAATGCATGCCGCAGCGCACCCGCCTCGCCGTGGTGATGGACCCCATCGAGGACATCAAGTACGCCAAGGACACCACCCTCGCGATGCTGCTGGCCGCCCAGGCCCGCGGCCATGAACTGTGGTACCTCCGGCAGGGGGACCTGTACCTGCGCGACGGGGTGGCGCGGGGCCATGCCCGGCCGCTGGCCGTGGAGGCCGATCCCGCGGCGTGGTTCACGCTGGGCGAGGCGGTGGACACCGCCCTGGGCGACTTCGACGCCATCCTGATGCGCAAGGACCCGCCCTTCGACATGGAGTTCGTGCACACCACCTACATCCTGGAGCGGGCGGAGGCCGCCGGGGCGCTGGTGGTGAACCGCCCCCAGGGCCTGCGCGACATGAATGAAAAGGTGTACACGGCCTGGTTCCCCGAATACTGCGCCCCCACCCTGGTGACCCGCGACATGGCCGCCATGGGCGAGTTCGCGCGCGAGTTCGGCCGCGTGGTGGTCAAGCCGCTGGACGGCATGGGCGGCCGCTCCATCTTCGTCATCGACCGCGCCGACAAGAACTTCGGCGTGGTGTGCGAGACCCTGACCGCCAATGGCACGCGCTTCGCGATGATGCAGAAGTACCTGCCCGAGATCGTCACCGGCGGCGACACCCGCGTGCTGCTGATCGACGGCAGGCCCGCGCCCTATGCCCTCTCGCGCATGCCGGCGGCGCACGACAACCGCGGCAACCTCGCCGCCGGCGCCACGGGGGTGGCGCGGCCGCTCACGGAACGCGAGCAGGAACTGGCAGCCGGCATCGGCCCGAAGCTGGCCGCGCGCGGCATGCTGTTCGTGGGACTGGACGTGATCGGCGGCTTCGTCACCGAAATCAATGTCACCAGCCCCACCGGCGTGCGCGAGATCGACAAGGCCTTCGGCACCAACCTCGCCGACACCTTCATCGAGGCCGTCGAAAGGCACCTGGCGGCCCCAGGCCGCGCCGCAGCGCGGCAGGCCACGGTGTGAGCACGGCCTCCGACCCGCTGGGCGCGCCGCAGGCCAACCTGCGCCGCCGGCGCATGGACGGCTTCGACGGCCGCACCACGCGCGACCGGCTGTCCACCATGCTGGTGCTGGCGGCGCTGCTGCATGGCATGGTGCTGCTGGGCGTCACCTTCACCGTGCCCGGTGGCAGGGGCGAGGCGCGGCGGGGGCTGGAGGTGCTCCTGGTCTCCGAGGAGCTGCCCGAGGCCGGCGAGAACCCGGACGCGGCCTACCTGGCGCAGCGCACCCAGGAAGGTTCGGGCAATACCGACAGGAACGAGGCCGCCGAGCTGCCTGGCGCGGATCCCGTGCCGGTGAACCCGGTGGTGCCGCAGCCCAGCCGCTGGCTGGAGGACCAGCTGCTGGCCACCTCCGTGCCCGCCCTGTCCGCCATCCAGATCGAGCCGGTACCCGAGCCCGAGCTGCTGCTGACCCAGCAGGAACTGGAGCGGCTGCTGGCGGGCGACGACACCATCCGCCTGCGCGGCGACACCCAGGAGCAGCTCTACCTGTCGCCGGACACGCGCGCCTCGCGCCTGGCCCCCTACCTCGATGCGTGGCGGCGTCGCGTCGAACAGGTGGGTACGCTCAACTTTCCCTCCCCGGCCCGCCAGCAGGGGCTGGCGGGGAGCCTGGTGCTCGAGGTGGTGATCAACAACGACGGCCGGTTGCGCAGCGCACGCATCGAGCGCAGCAGCGGCCATCCGGAACTGGACGATGCGGCCCGCGAAATCCTGCGCCTGGCCAGTCCCTTCGATCCCTTCCCGCCGGACATCGCCCGCGATTACCGCAGCCTGCGGTTCGCGTACGAATGGCGCTTCGAGGGCGGCCGCGCCGCCGGCTCCTCGTTGCGTGCGCGCTGACGCACGAAGTGGACGGGTTCGTCTTGAGCGCATCGCCCGCCCCCTCCATACTGGGTCCATGTCCAAAGAAGGCTCCCTGACCAACCAGCTCCTGGTTGCGATGCCGGGACTGGATGATCCCCACTTCGCCCGCACGGTTACGCTGATCTGCGAGCACAGCAGCCGCGGCGCGCTGGGCATCGTGCTGAACAAGCCGCTGACGATGCGGCTGTCCGAGGTGCTGGCGCAGATGAAGCTGCCGCCGGAGGTGCCCGACGTGGGCGAGCAGATCGTGCTGCGCGGCGGGCCGGTGCACCAGGACCGCGGCTTCGTGCTGCACCGTCCGGGCGGCAGCTGGGAATCCACGCACCGCATCTCCGACCAGATCCAGGTCACCACCAGCCGCGACGTGCTGGCGGCCATGGCCAAGGGCGTGGGCCCCGAGGACGCCTTCATCGCGCTGGGCTATGCGCAGTGGGAAGGCGGGCAGCTCGAGCGCGAGCTGCGCGAGAACGCCTGGCTGACACTGCCGGTCAACGACGCGGTGCTGTTCGACCTGCCCTACGAGGACCGCTGGGACGCCGCCTGGCGCTCCCTCGGCGTGGACGTCAGCAGGGTGAGCCCGCGCGCCGGCCACGCGTGAAGGCACGGGTCGTCCTGGCCTTCGACTTCGGCCTGAGGCGCATCGGCCTGGCCAGCGGCGACACGCTGACCCGCACCGCCGCGCCGCGCACCACCGTCGCCCACCACGAGGCCGGCCCGGACTGGGCCGCCATCGACCGCGAGGTGCGCGCGCTGGGTCCCGACGTGCTGGTGGTGGGCGCCCCTTATAATGACGACGGTTCCCCCGGCAGCCTCGCGGACCGCGCCGACACCTTCGCGCGCGCGCTGGCCGAGCGCTACGGGCTCACCGTGGACCGCATCGACGAGCGCTACTCCTCCACCGCCGCGGCAGGGCTGCTGCGCGAGCAGCGCGCGTCGGGACAGCGGCGCCGCCAGGTGGGCAAGGGCGATATCGACAGCGCCGCCGCGGCCGTGATGCTCGCGAGCTGGCTGGAGCAGCACAGTTGACCAAGGTTCCGCACCGATGAGCGCGCCGCGCAACGCCGCAGGCCACCTGCGCCACCTGATCACCCTCGAAGACCTCACCCGCGCCGAGATCGAGATGCTGCTGGAGCGCGCGCAGTTCTATGCGCGGCAGCCGGGGGACTGCGCGCCGCGCTCGAACGCACTGGCCGGGGTCACCGTCGCCAACCTGTTCACCGAGCCCTCCACGCGCACGCGCGTGTCCTTCGAGCTGGCCGCCAAGCGCCTGGGCGCCGACGTGGTGAACCTCGAGGTGCAGCTGTCCTCGCGGGTGAAGGGCGAGAGCATGCTCGACACCATCTACACGCTGGAGGCGCTGCACGTGGACGTGTTCGTGCTGCGCGACTCGGAGGTGGGCGTGCCGGCCATGGTGGCGCAGCACGTGCAGCCGCACGTGAGCGTGCTGTCGGCCGGCGAGGCGCATGTGTCGCATCCCACGCAGGGGCTGCTCGACGCGCTCACGGTGCTGCAGAAGAAGGGCCGCTGCGACGGGCTGTCCATCGCCATCGTCGGCGACATCCGCCACTCGCGGGTGGCGCGCTCGGCGTGGCAGGCCTTCCGCATCCTCGGCGCCACCGACATCCGCATCGTGGCGCCGCCGGCGCTGATGCCCGAACCGGGCGAATTCGCCGGCTGCGCGCGCTGCACCGACATCATCGAGGGCATCAGCGGCTGCGACGTGGTGATGATGCTGCGCATCCAGAAGGAGCGCTTCGCCGACCGCAGCATTCCGGCCGGCGAGGAGTACTTCCGCGAGTACGGCCTGACCACCGCGCGGCTGGCGCACGCCAGGCCCGATGCCATCGTGATGCACCCGCAGCCGATGAACCGCGGCGTGGAGATCGAGTCGGCGGTGGCCGACGGGCCGCAGTCGGTGATCCGCCAGCAGGTGTCCAATGGCGTGGCCGTGCGCATGGCCGCGCTCGAGGTACTGGCCGCGCCGCGGGCAGCCGGGGGTGCGCGCTGATGGCCGCGCCCTCCGCCTCGCGCGAACACCGCGGCACCATCTTCGTCGAGAACGCCACCGTGCTCGCGCACGAGGCCTTCCCCGGCCAGCAGTACGTGTTGCGGCTGGCCTCGCCCGAGACCGCCGCGCGCGCCGTGGCCGGCAGCTTCGTGCACGTGACCGTGGACCCGGCCGTGCCGATGCGCCGGCCGCTGTCCATCATGCGCGTGGACCGCGGGGCCGGCTGGATCGAGCTGCTTTACAAGGTGCACGGCGAGGGATTGAAGCACCTCGCCTCGCGCCGCGCCGGCGACACCGTGAACCTGATGGGACCCATTGGCCGGGGGTTCACGCCGCATGCCGGCCGGCCGCGGCCGCTGCTGCTCGGCGGCGGCGTGGGCATTCCGCCGATGGTGTTCCTCGCCGATCAACTGCGCTTGCGCGGCAGCGAAGGCTTCAGGCCGCTGGCCATCCTCGGATCGGAACTGCCCTTCCCGTTCCGCACCCGGCCCTCGACCATCCTCGTGCCCGGCATGCCCGACGGCGTGATCGCCTGCATGCCCCTGCTGGACGACTGGGGCGTGCCCAGCCGTCTCACCAGCGGCGCCGGATTCCCCGGCTGCTTCGAGGGCTTCGTCACCGACCTGGCGCGCATCTGGCTCTCGCAGCTGGATCCGGCCGTGCGCATGGAAGTGGAGGTCTTCGCCTGCGGTCCCACCCCCATGCTGCGCGCCGTGGCCGCGCTGGCGCGCGAGTTCGGGCTGCCCTGCCAGGTTTCGCTGGAGGAATACATGGCCTGCGCCGTGGGGGGCTGCGCCGGCTGCGCCGTGGAGGTGCAGACGCCGGCCGGGCCGGCCATGAAGCGCGCGTGCGTGGACGGCCCGGTGTTCGACGCGCATACGGTTTTCGTAAACTGAGCGCTGCCGGCGCGCAGGACGGGTGCACCGGCCGCTGCGGACACGTATCCTAGGCCCACATCGAACCAGAACCTTCGAGGGGCAACGATGAACAAATTCCTGTCGCGGCAGCTCGCCGCCAGCCTGGTCCTCGTGGTTTCCGCCGCGCTGACCACCTCGGTCGCGGGCGAAGCCCCCGAGCTCCCGCCGAAGCCGTACACGGTACCGGCCAAGGGCATCCCGAAGCACATCAAGGAAGCGGTGGAGTCGCCCAACCGCGACCCCAAGCTCAAGGAGTACGACGGCTACAACCGTCCCGCCGAAATCCTCGCGCTGGCCGGCATCAAGAAGGGCGGGCGCGTGATCGAGTTCGGGCCCTACGACCTGTACTACACCGAGATGCTGTCGGAGGCGGTGGGACCCAAGGGCGAGGTCTGGGCCTATGAGGTGCCCGACATCCACGAACAGGTGGTCGAGCGCTACAAGGACTTCCTCGACAAGCACCCGAACGTGAAGTACAGCGGCACCGACTACAACAACCTGGAGTTCCCGCGCCAGGTCGACGTGGTGTTCAACAACCTGTACTTCCACGAGATGCTGCTCCGGGGCACGCTGCTGGAGCCCTTCCACGCCAAGCTGTTCAAGGCGATGAAGCCCGGCGCGATCTACCTGATCATCGACCACTCGGCGGTGCTGGGGACCGAGACCAACCACACCGGCACGCTGCATCGCGTCGACCCGGCGATCGTGCGCGCCAACGTGATGGCGGCGGGCTTCGAGCTGGTGGAGGACAGCCGCCTGCTCGAGAACCACTCGGACGACCGCAACACGCCGGCCTTCGAGCCGCCGACCAAGCGCGTGCAGACCGACCGCATCGTCTACAAGTTCAGGAAGCCCATCGTCTATTGATGGTCCGGGCCGGGCGGGGAGTCCTTCCCCGCCCCGGCATGGGCGCCCTGCGCCCTCCCCCTTCCCCCCGATCACCCCCTGCAATTGCGGTAGCCGCGCGGCAACGCAGGTATGCTTGCGCTTGCGGCGCGCCGGGCGGCGCGCACCAGAGGCAAAGGGGGAATTTCCGATGAACAGGATTTCGTGGCGGCAGGTGGCCGCCTCCATGGCACTGGCCGCGATGATGGCGGCGGGGCAGGCCCATGCCGGACAGGCGCCCGCGCCTGCCGCCGCACCACCCAAGCCCTATGTGATGCCGGCCGGCATCCCGGACTACATCAGGAAGGCGGTGCAGTCGCCGGAACGCACGCAGGCGATGACGGTGCGCGACGCAGACCGCAAGCCGGCGGAACTGCTGGCGCTCTCAGGCGTGAAGCCCGGCGACAAGGTGGTGGAATTCGCCGCCTTCGGCCAGTACTTCACCACCCTGCTGGCCGACATCGTCGGCGAGCGCGGCATGGTGTACATGTTCGACCTGCCCTACACCGAGGCGCGCTCCGGCGCCGCCAGCCGCGAGTTCGTGGCGAAACACCCCAACACGCGCTACGAGGTGGTGGACTACAACACGATGACGCTGCCGAAGGACGTGGACATCGTGTTCAACGTGCTCTACTACCACGACCTGCCGCTGAACGACATCGACACCGCGAAGCTCAACGCGAAGATCTTCGAGGCGCTCAAGCCCGGCGGCATCTTCTTCATCGTCGACCACAATGCCGCGCCCGGCTCGGGCACGCGCTTCACCAAGGACCTGCACCGCATCGATCCGGAGGTGATCCGGCGCGAAGTGCTGGCAGCGGGCTTCGAGCTGGTCGAGGACAGCAAGCTGCTGGCCAACCCGGAGGATGACCACAGCTGGATGGTCTTTGCGCCGGGCAAGCGCGGCACCACCGACCAGTCGGTGCTGAAGTTCAGGAAGCCCGCGCGCTGAGTCGCACGGCTGGGCGCCCCGGTCCGGCCGGGGCGCCTGCGCCGGTCAGCCCGCGTGCGCGGTGCGGCCGGCGCCGCGCGGCCAGTCCAGGGCGCGCCAGCGCCGGACGGCAACGAAGCGCAGCGCCATGGCCAGCACCAGCAGGGCCGCCAGCACCGCCCATTGCGGGTCGCCTCCCATGGCCAGGGGCCTGGCGAGGCCTGAGTACCAGCCGGCCACGATCAGTGAGCCCGCCACCGTCATCAGCCAGGCACTGCGCCGGACCAGCGCCAGCCCGAACCAGATGGCGGCGAGCCCCGGCGCGAGGATGGCGGCGGCAATGTAGGCGGGCGGCAGCGCGGGCTGCGGCAACAGCCACCACAGCACCACGCCCAGCAACCCGAAAGGAAGCAGGATGGCGAACGCGGTGCGCAGCACCAGCCGCTCGCAGTTTCTGAACAGCTCGCGCCGGTCGCGCCCGGCCATCAGCCACAGCGGACGCGAACGCGCGGCCACCCCATGGCCCAGCGCCGCGATCACCAGTGCGCTGCCCGAAAGCGTGCCATAGGCCACCGACGCCACCGCGCGTGGCGGGCTGTCGTGGCCGATCAGCAGCTGCACGCCCACCAGCACGGCCACGCACAGGGTCCACTGCAGGCTCATCGACAGCGGCGTGCCGGAGCCGAGCAGCCACCGCGTCAGGGCATCCTCGCGCGTGAGCCGCCCGCCCTCCTCCCCTGTGGGCAGCGCCGACGAGGCCACGCTGCCGCGCGTCCATCCCTGGCCGCCGATGCGGCGCACCTTGAGGTACCAGAGCGAGAATGCGACCAGCGCCGCGGCGACCATGCCGATGCCGGTGGGCCCGGCCAGCACCCGCGCCGGGGTTTCGATGCCCAGCTCCGGCAGCAGCACGTGCGGAAACACCCAGATGACGAGTGCCACCAGCATCCACACCGGCCCGCGGCTGGCGATGAAGGCCGCGATCAGGCACTGCGTGGCGAAGGTCAGCGTCAGCATGTACATCAGCGCATAGCCTTCGGCCGACGGGCGGTAGCGCGGCGGCGCGGGACGGAAGGCCAGCCAGTACGCGAGGATCCACAGCAGCGTCCCCAGCAGCAGGATGGCCAGCGTGCCGGCGAGCAGCCGTCCGCGCGCATGCGGCAGCATCTGCATCTGCCGCGGCGCGGACAGCACGCGCAGCCAGGCGCCGCCGAGCAGCAGCGGCAGCAGCAGTGCCACGGCGAAGCCGGCGAACAGCAGCGGCAGCGAGGTGCCCGGCGTGTAGGAGCTTCCCAGCACGGGCCCACCGACCACCGCCACCACCTCGATGGCGATGCCCAGCAGCGTCATCACCTTCTGCACCGGATGCAGCCAGAAGGCCACGCGCAGCAGCTGCACGAAGGTCTTCATGCATGCACCGCCAGGAAGATGTCCTCGAGCCCCAGCGGCTCGACCTCGATGCGGCAGCCCAGCTCGCGCTGCAGGGAATCCAGCCGCGCGCCGTCCCAGTCCATCACCGTGAGCGTGGCCATGCGGCCCTGCACGCGGCGGGTGAGCTGGCCCGGCAGCCTGATGCCCGGGTCCAGGTCCCGGTCGGCACGCAGGTGCAGGCGCACCACGCCCTCCTTCAGCGCATCGAGCTCGCCGCGCCACGCGATGCGCCCCTCGCGCAGGATCCACACGTGCGTGGCCACGCGCTCGATGTCGCCGACGATGTGCGAGGAATACAGGATGGTGCGGCCTTCGCCGGGGATCTCGATAACCGCCGGCATGAAATGGCGGCGGGCCACAGGGTCGGCTTCTTATACACATTTCCGAGCCAACGAGACCGAATTAG